>JAZSPO010000052.1:0-5630 GCA_045537505.1 Candidatus Nanosyncoccus sp. | reverse complement strand
GATCGAAGAAGTATTTCGAATCATCGAGGTCCTCGAATCGATTGGCGTGAAATGTCGCTGGACCAATCGGAAAAAAGATTTAGAAATTATACCACCACGAGTATTAAAAATCGAAAATATGGATATTTCTGCCGCGAGAAAAACTCGTTCGATTATCATGCTTTTTGGCCCACTTTTGCATAAGTTCAAGAAGTTTAAGTTGCCTTATGCTGGGGGATGTTCTCTTGGTGTGAGGACGATTGAACCACATCTGAAAGCTCTGCGGAATTTCGGCCTAGAAGTCGATGCCGTGACGGAAAGTGGCTTGTATAGAGCATCCGTAGAAAACAAAAAGAGAAAAACCTTTCCTTCGAAACGAATCGTCCTGATCGAGCGTGGCGATACTGTAACGGAAAATATCCTGTTCGCTGCAGCCTTATATCCTGGGCAAACTACGATCGTCGGAGCTTCCTCGAACTATATGGTACAAGATGTTTGCTTCTTTCTCAAATCGCTCGGCGTGAAAATTGATGGGATTGGCACTACGACACTCGTGATTACAGGAAAGCAAAAAATTGATAGCGATGTGGAATATTATCCTTCGGAAGATCCGATCGAGGCGATGTCATTCATTGCAGCTGCTCTAACGACACATTCGGAGATTACGATTCGTCGTGCTCCGATCGAATTTTTGGAAATTGAGCTAGAGATTCTCAAAGGTATGAATGCGAAAATAGAGAGAAGTCCGGAATATCATGCCAAAAATAACCATACTCGGCTAGTCGATCTCACGATCAAAAAATCGAATCTAATCGCACCGAGCGACAAGATTCATCCGATGCCGTTTCCTGGTCTCAATATCGATAACTTACCATTCTTCTCTGTCATCGCTGCTTCGGCGAACGGCAGGACTCTCATCCACGACTGGGTTTTCGAGAATCGAGCAGTATATACGACTGATCTAACAAAACTCAATGCGAAGGTTGAGCTACTCGATGCACATCGAGTTTATGTGGAAGGTCCGACCAATTGGCGAGCCGCAGAATTAGTATCTCCTCCTGCCCTGCGTCCGGCAGTCGTGATTCTAATAGCGATGTTGGCTGCTCCAGGAGCTTCGATTTTACGAAATACTTATGCGATCGATAGAGGATATCAGGATTTCGCGGCGCGTTTGCGACAACTCGGAGCGGATATTGCACCACTAGCAGGGATATAGTACCGGATAAATCCACTAGCATTGTTTTCTGGACACGACTTGTCTAGCCCAGAAATGAACAAATCCACTGATGTTACTCCAAGGAGACACTCAAGGCCGTTTGGCCAAGCTTATACTCCTTGGTAGTAACATCAGT
Source organism: Candidatus Nanosyncoccus sp. (assembly GCA_045537505.1). GTDB lineage: Bacteria > Patescibacteriota > Saccharimonadia > Saccharimonadales > Saccharimonadaceae > Nanosyncoccus. Next base: position 4,299 of record JAZSPO010000052.1, on the reverse strand, counting down.
AAGGATTTGTCCTAACAATGTATCAATAGGTGGAGACGCAGCGAAGAGGAAAACCGTAGGTTCTGCCACAATAGTCGCTAGCAAAAATTGAATTCGCAGGAATATACAAATTATACGCCCATTCTTCACCTTCGACAGAGTTAGACCACCAAGCACCATAATCTCCAAAATGCATCAAGATACCATTGCTCCAGACATATCGACCAGAAAACAGATAAGAAAGCGGGTATTTACGACTTGCAACAGAGCCTTCGCTATTGCTTTCAATGCCATAGCTATCAAATAGTTTCTGAAAAGACTTGTTAACATTTTGGCCACTGATTGGCAATTGCCAACCAGCTGGACAGAAACTTTCTGGTGCCTGGCTATCACTAGTTGTTAATGATGCACCAGTTCCGACAGTTGCAGCTTGGAAATTATAGTATGTACCATTCTTTTGGGTTTCTCCATCGTAAGTAGTAGTTTGATAAGATGTGCCTACAGAACTTCCGCTACCGCCATTGCCAAAATAGGTGTGTTCGTGAGTCTCATCTGTATCAAGATAGGTTGCTAGAGTGGAAAGAGCTTATGCTATAAAGAAGAAATCCAGGGTGATATAATATTGCTCACAGATGAAATATCGTGTTACTATTGAAACTTCTTTTCGTGATAGACCAAAAGAACATGAACTTTCGGCAGCAATTTTGATCGCTAATTACTCTAAAACTGATATTACTTTTTTGCGTCCGTCTTGTCAGCATACTCCAGATCTAGACATAAAAGGGGTAAAGTGGGAATTGAAGAGTCCACTTGGCAATGGTAAAAATACAATTAAAAATAATCTTCATAATGCAAGAAAACAATCCACTAATGTTGTTTTGGATCTCAGACGCATAAAAATGCACCAGACCAAAGCATTAGCTAATATCAATTATTATTTTGCAAGCCATCGTAGTCAGATTCGTCATCTAATGGTGATTACGAAATCCGAAGAAATACTTGTAGTTTTATAAGAAGTCAGATATAATAAAAATTACAAAAGATGCCCAAGATATTGAACTATATCAAGTGCATCTTTTTTGTTTGGTTACTTCGAGATATTTAATAGGTGGAGACGCAGCGAAGAGGAAAACCGAGGCCCATATCGTTGTAAACATCGGCATAAACTTCATCCTCGTAGATATCCAAACGGTAGGCGAGCCCTCCTTCCTCGACGGTATTAGACCACCAGCCTCCGAAGCTACCTAAGTTGTTCAACTTACCACTGCCCCAGTAGTAGTAGCCAGAGAGTAGGTAGGACAGAGGATAGCTTCGACCTGCAATAGATCCAGTATTGTTGTTTGCAATACTATAACTACTGAGCAATGCCTTAAATGCTTTGTTAGTATTTTGATTACCTCCAATTGCTAATTGCCATCCAATCGGACAGAAGCTATCCGGAGCTTGGTCACCATTGTTCGTCAACGAAGCCCCACTTCCGATTGTTGCAGCTTGGAAATTATAGTATGTACCAATCTTTTGGGTTTCTCCATCGTAAGTAGTAGTCTCATAAGTAGTTCCTACGGTAGTTAGGTTAGCATTTGGCCCATTGCCATTGCCAAAATAGGTATGCTCATGAGTCTTATCTGTATCGAGATAGTTTGTTAGAGTGGAAAGAGCGACACCTGCCACAGAGCCATCGACGAATTGGTAACAAAAATAGGATAAATCCTTACTGATGTTACTATTTTATGAGTTTATAGGATAAATCCTTACTAGCGTTATTTATGGGAAATGTTAGAACAAAACTACTAGCGTTACTACCAAGGAGTATAAGCTTGGCCAAACGGCCTTGAGTGTCTCCTTGGAGTAATGCTAGTGGATTTGTTCGTTATCAATGCTAGTGGATTTATCCGATACTGCTGGATTTGCTCGTCAACAATATTAGTTGATTTCCCTATGCTATAATCGTATTATGTCAGAAAATCCGATTTTAGCTGGTTTGAATCCGGCCCAAAAGTCAGCCGTGGAGACGTTGGATGGTCCACTTTTGATTTTGGCTGGAGCCGGCTCTGGCAAAACAAAAACCCTTACACATCGGATTGCAAATTTGTTGTCGAATGGCGTTTTGGAGCAACGAATTCTCGCGGTTACTTTTACTAATAAAGCGGCTGGAGAAATGCGAAATCGTCTTTGGAGATTGCTAAACAAGGAGAAAAAATTCGACGAAGCTCCCAAGAGTTTTATGCCGTATATGGGTACATTCCATGGGATATGCGTGAAAATATTGCATTATGAATATATGGCAACTGGGCTGAGTAGAAACTTTGTGATTTACGATACGGACGATCAGGTTGCGTTGATTCGCAGAATTATTCGAGAACTCAGGATCGATAATAGCACGATCAAGCCGAAGATGGTTCAGTCAGCCATTTCGAGTGCGAAAAATGATGGAATTCTGCCAGATGAGTACCAGCGAATGGCTTTTTATCCGAAGCAGAAACAAATCGCCAAAGTTTATTTCGAATACGAAAAAGAAAAGCACAATTATTCAGCATTGGATTTCGACGATCTTTTGCTGGAGACGACGAAATTGTTCAAAGAAAATCCAGAAGTTCTAAAAAAGTGGCGGAACAAATTCCAGCATATCCTAATCGATGAGTACCAGGATACGAATTCGGTGCAGTACGAGTTAGTGAAATTATTAGTGAACAAAGAGCATAATATTTGTGTAGTAGGGGACGATTGGCAATCGATTTATTCTTGGCGAGGAGCAGATTTTACGAATATTTTGAATTTCGAAAAAGATTTTCCTGGAGCAAAAGTAATAAAACTGGAACAGAATTATCGCAGTACAGGGAATATTCTTAAAGCATCGCAGAAGATCATCGAACAAAATAAAACTCGTACGGAAAAGACATTGTTCACGGAACTTGGAAATGGTGAGCCAATCAACATAGAATCTTTCGTGGACGAGACGGCAGAAGCAATGTGGGTTGCACAAGAAATAAAACGTCTAGAAAAGAAAGAACAACGCGACCTTTCTGATTTCGTCATACTATATCGCACCAATGCACAGTCGTATGCTTTCGAGCGAGCTTTTATTTCCGAGCAAATGCCATATAAAATCATTGGTGGCGTGCGTTTCTACGATCGTAAAGAAGTAAAAGATGTACTGGCAATCCTGAAAGTATTGGTCAATCCGTTCGATAGAATTAGCCTGGAGCGAGTCGTGAAAAATGTTTTGTCTGGAATCGGCAAGGCCAGCATGGACAAAATTTCCAAGAGAATAGATGCGATTGCACAAGCACATCCGGATGAAAATCCGATTACAAACGACGATATCACAGAAGGTTTGGTCGCGAGAGCGAAAAACTCATTTCTAAAACTCCAGAATTTCATCGTAGCGACGGTTCAAAGCGATAAAACTCCTGCCGAAATCATCCAGAGTGCAATTTCCTATTTTCATTTCGAGGAATTACTAGATGGTAATCCAATTTCGGGCGAGGACAAGCTGGAAAACCTCAATGTCTTGATAGGAAACGCCCAGCCTTATGAAAACTTAGAGGATTTTCTAGCAGATGCGTCGCTCATGTCTTCGGCAGATGAAAGTACGCATAATCATGCTGTGACTTTGATGACTTTACATGCTGCGAAAGGATTGGAATTTCCGATTGTTTTCATTGTCGGCATGGAAGAAGGATTATTTCCAAGCTCGAAATCAATAGAATCGAACGAGGGTATAGAAGAGGAAAGACGCCTTGCATATGTGGGAATGACGAGGGCGAAGGAAAAATTATATTTGACTTTCGCGAAGTCGAGATTCACCTTCGGCTCCAGAAGTTATTCTTCGCCCTCGAGATTTCTGATTGAGCTAGGCTATGATATGTATGGACTTAAAAACCTCGGTCATACGAGCGAACTTGGTGCTACGAGTCAGATCGAGGAGGAAAAGAGAATCGGACACAAGCATGTGGACGAAAATGATAATTGGAGGGATGATATCGAGCTGTTCGACGAAGATCCTTTCAAAGATGATTTTTTCTAATCTTTTCTGGTCTCGCAAGATAAAAATATGCTATAATCAGAAAGAATAAAGAGGAGAAAAAAGTGTCGGGTCCTACATCAGGTAATAATTCCGCGAATAATTCGCAGCCAAGAAACCAGAAAAAGTCTTCAAACGGAACGAGAAGGATATTTTTTGTTTTCGTAGTAATACTACTTTGTCTAGCCAGCGTCGCATTGCTGACGCCGAAGACGAAAATGGAAGAAGTTCCACTTTCCGACGTCATATCACGAGCGAACGACCCAGATGGTAACATAAAGAAAATTACAGTTTCT
>JAZSPO010000083.1:0-1579 GCA_045537505.1 Candidatus Nanosyncoccus sp. | reverse complement strand
ACCAATCTTTTGGGTTTCTCCATCGTAAGTAGATGTTTGATAGGTAGTACCAACAGTAGTTAGGCTAGCATTTGGCCCATAGCCATTGCCAAAATAGGTATGCTCATGAGTCTTATCTGCATCGAGATAGTTTGCTAGAGTGGAAAGAGCAGTTCCTGCCACAGAGCCATCGACGAACTGGTAGTAAAAAGCAAAATCCTTACCAATTGTTACTACTGTATGAGTTTATAGGATAAATCCTTACTAGTATTGTTTCTCTGGACAATATCACGAAGACGCGAGTGATGTTAGACGAAATCCACCCATAACGATGGGCTGGATGAGTCGTGTCCAGAAAACAATGCTAGTGGATTTATCCGTTTCTATGTCTCCTTGGAGTAACATCAGTGGATTTGTTCGTTATCAATGCTAGTGGATTTATCCGTTACTCTTCAGTGCTTGGATTTGGTTCATCCGAAGACTCTTCCGGAGTGTAAAGCCAATCAGTGTTATTTAGCTGGTCACTGTTGTCGTCGACGTAATTGATTTCGTCGTAATGGATCACCTCAGGATTACTCTTGGCTGGCTGTTGTGCAGCTGTATTATTAGTAGGCGTGGAAGTATTGGCAGAAGAGGATGTCGTGCGAGTCGTGCGTACAGGTACATTCTGGGTATTTTGCGAGGTAGAGTTGCTTTGCTCGGCTGGCTCTGTCTCTTCTTTCTTTTCTTCGACAGGTTCCGCTTTTTCTTCTCCAGTAGTTGGAACTTCTACATCGTCTTCTTTGTCGGCTAAGAGTCCAGCATCTGGGTTTTGCATCGTCGTTCGGCGAGAAAGTTTATCTGTACTGACGGCAGTGACGGTTATGAGGATTAGAGCCAAAAGGATTGCCGCAATGAAAACAATACGACCGGCAATTAAAAACTTATAAACTCTATCACTCAATTCGTCCATTGCAATCATTATAACAGATGTTGGCAAAAAAGTCTAGATGTGATAGAATAAAAAATGATTTTGGTGGTATAATTTTGTTCGCATTTACCAATAAAAACCATCACATCTGGATAAGAAACAGGGAAAGGAGAGCAATGGCTGAACAAGGTTCACAGGAAAAAGTCATCCAAATTGCAGGTTCGATTACTGTTGATGAACTTGCGAATGCTCTCGGTTTGACGGTTACTACTCTGATTGGACAATTATTCAAAGAGGGAATTGTGGCAACTATCAACCAACGTCTCGACTATGATACCGCTTCGATTATTATCGAGGAGTTGGGCATAGAAGGAGTACGTCTAGAGAAGAAAAACTCTGCGACTCAGATTTCCGAGAATAGACATGAGCTCTCTGATAAGGCGATTGGACGACCTCCTGTGGTGGCAGTGATGGGGCATGTTGACCATGGAAAAACTACCCTCTTAGACACTTTGCTAAATAAGAAAACTGTAGAAAACGAAGCAGGTGGAATTACGCAGCATATTTCTGCATATCAGCTTGAGCATGACGGAAGGAAAATTACTTTTCTAGATACTCCAGGGCACGAGGCTTTCGCTGCGATTCGCCAGCATGGTGCGATGCTGACAGATATCGTCGTCATCGTAGTAA
>JAZSPO010000121.1:0-2424 GCA_045537505.1 Candidatus Nanosyncoccus sp. | reverse complement strand
AAAGGTTTTTTGTCTTTGTCGCCTTTTGCTGAATATGAGAAATTTAGTGTCTTGAGTGGTGCTGGGTTCGCTAGTTCTATCCTCGATGCTCTAACAGAACCAGAACCAAAAGAAGGAAAAACTGTCACTCTTACAGCAAGTTCTGCTCTTTGCGAAGAGCTCTTTACGGCTGAAAGTATCAAAATTGAATATACTGATGATCATATCGGAATTCTTCTTTGTGGTGCTCTAAAAAATGTGTACGCAATTGGAGCAGGTTTTTATAGTGCCGGAGAACAACAGTCCACTATGTCATATTTAGAGAATGTTATTTCAGAATTTCGAGACATTCTCACGGCAAATGGCGGAAAACCAGACACGCTCAAACTTTCTTGTGGAGTTTCTGACTTAGTTCTCTCCAGTAGCGAAGGATCGAGAAACTTTCGCTTCGGTGCCGCAATAAAAATCTTTGGCGAGAATAATCCAGAAAAAATCAAAGAGATACTTAAAAAAGAAACAGTAGAAGGAGTATCAATCATTAAATCCATCCCAGATTTGCAAAACTTTAATCTACCTTCTTCTGCAGATCTGTTTCGCGATATCATCAAAATAGTTAACCATTATTTATAAGAAAGAGGAAAAATGGCTCTAAACGAGGGGCAAAAAGCAGCAGTAGAGTTTCTAGGTGGGCCACTTCTCGTACTGGCGGGTCCAGGCACTGGAAAAACCCAATTATTATCATCTAAAGTTCAGTTTTTGCTGGAAAAAACCGACGCGAACCCAGAGAATATCCTATGTCTGACATTTACCGATTCTGGTGCGACAAACATGCGTGACAGATTATACTCAATGATTGGAACTGATGCAGGAAAAGTAAATATCTATACTTATCATTCCTTTGGAGCATACATCCTCGCAGAATACAAAAACTACACGACAGAGTATAATCGTGACCTCGATTCTGCAATTGATACAGTTACACAATATACAATCATCAAAAAAATCCAAGATCAATTGGACCCTTTTGACGCCTTAAGAAAATCTAATATCGATGATATTATCTCTACAATTTCGTCTGCTAAATCTGCTCGTCTGACTGGAGACGATCTCCTAAAAATTGGAAAAAGCAATACGTCTATTACCAAAAAACTAAACCCCAAATTGAACGATATTTTACAAAATATGCAAAAGGGTATGAAGGCTCAAGAAGGCATAGCAAAAATCTACCAGCCAATTCTCGAATTACTTCAAAAATTTGCCGAACAAGATACGCTTCCAAAAAATGTCGAGACCGAAGCAAGTTTTCTTGCAAAAGAGCTAGCAGATATCATCAAAGAGGTCGAAGAAAGTGAAAAACCATCAATCCAGCCACTTACAAAATGGAAAAATCGTAGATTCGAGCTAGACGAAGATGGAAACTATCGCCTGAAAAATGTCGTTTCCAATCTAAAACTAATTAGCCTGGCCAATATTCTGAAAAAATACGAAACTTATCTTTTCGATAATGGACTTTTTGACTTTACCGATATGATTGAACAGGCGATCACGATTCTGAAAAAAGATAATGGATTCAAATTATCCTTGCAAGAACGCTACCAATACATCATGCTAGACGAATTTCAGGATACGAATCCAGCACAAGCAGAACTCATTTTCTTGTTATCTGATTACGAACAGCCACAAATAATGGCAGTCGGCGATGATGACCAAGCAATTTATTCTTTTCAGGGGGCAAATGCCTCTAATTTACATAATTTCAAAGAACGCTATAATGCTGCTACGATCACATTAATCCAGAATTATCGCTCGAAAAAGGGAATTTTGGATCTATCTAGAAATATTAGGGAACAAATTACCGACTCCTATTCAAAACGCGAGAACATAAAAAAAGAATTAATTGCAAATAAAACTGGGGACGCAGATATTTCTCGTCATGAGTTCATTGAATCTTCAGCAGAATATAGCTGGATAGCTGAGGAGATAGAAAAACTGATTAATTCTGGCGTCAAAGGATCTGATATAGCTATTATTACACCGAAACATAAATATGTTACCTCGCTTCTTCCATTTTTGAAAAAATATCATAATATAGATATCTCGTACGAAAAAAGGGAGAATCTTTTCGAAGACGAGAGAATTCATGAACTATTAACCATCTCCCGTTTCATTTATGAAATTTCGCAGGGCAACAATCCATCGCAAATGCTTTTTGAGATATTATCATTCCCATTTTTACAAATTAGCCCTCTCTCGGCCATCACGACCATTAATTCGAATGCCAAAGAAAACAATAGCATTAAAATCCTAGCAAAATCGGAGGACAAAAAAATCCAGGAAACTGCAGAATTCTTTGCAGAACTCGTAGGCAGAGCTGAAAATACCCCTTTGGAGTTATTCATTGATTATTTGACTGGTACGACCTCTCTTCCATCTGGATACAAATCA
>JAZSPO010000065.1:0-7984 GCA_045537505.1 Candidatus Nanosyncoccus sp. | reverse complement strand
TAAAAGATGAAAATAATGGAGAAAATGTCTATTTCGATGGTTTTGGTCTGGGCGGTGCTTTTCTGAAAGAAGATTTGGGAGAAATATTAAGATGGTGTAATGAAGAGTTGCCATATGACAAACCTCGGCATCTTCTTGGGCTTTCGCACCCAGATGATATTTTTATTGGAGCAGAAATGGGAGCAGATACGTTCGATTGCGTTGCTCCGACTAGAGAGGCCAGGCATGGTAGAATATACAGTGCCGCCGGCGAGTATAATCTACGAAAATTTAATGGATCGAATCTTCCATTGGATGAAGATTGTGATTGTCCGACTTGCCAGGCAGGATATACCAGAGGTGACCTTCGTGCACTCTGGAAATCTGGTGATGTCGAAAAGAAAAGAGAGTTCTACCAATTAGTTTCTGTACATAATGTGAGGTTCATTATTAGACTAACTGAAAAAATCAGAGAAAGCATCATCAATGGTGAGTTCGAAGCCTACAAAAGGCAGTTCTTGAATAAATATTATGATTAAAGTATAATGAAAATATGTCTAAACCGATTATAGTTAATCTTGATACGAAAACATTTATCCGTTTCTGGTTGGTAATTGGTATATTATTGATACTAGCACAATTGGTCAGTCTGGCTTTCCCTGCTCTCTTGATAATTGGTATTGCTTTATTCTTTGCAATTGCTTTATTTCCACTAGTGAAAAAACTTGATCAAAAAATTCATAAAAATAAGTCTCACATTGGTCTTTCTGCTGGTTTTGTTGTCGGTGGTTTAGCTATTTTGATTTGCTGTGTTATTGCAATTGTTGGTCCGGTTTTAGTCAAAGAAACGACTCATATTGTATCTACCGCCCCAGAACATATACAAGATGCTATTTCTAGTTGGGATGGTCTCAATTCTTTGGGCGATTCCTTTGGCATCCATGATGTAAAAGACCAGCTAGTGACTTTTCTAAAAGATTCATCCCAGTCTTTTCTAAATACTTTCCCTACCACTCTACTCTCTAGTGTTGGAGCAATTGGTAATTTCCTCACGGCGACAATTCTTGTGGTTGTCCTCGCTATTTTGTTTATTACACAAGGTCCTGCACTTTGTGATAGTCTTATCAAAATGGCCGATTCGAAAAATGGCGAAGCATCTCGTCTGATTAGAAAGCTTCTTTCTCGTTTTGCGAATGTAATCTATCGCTATGTGACTGGGCAAATAAGCGTTGCGATACTCGATGGTATAGTTGTTGGTATTGCCGTCTTCGTAATTACTTTAATTTTCGGCCTTTCTACTGGTTTTGCATTACCTATGGCCGTAATTGCGATGATGTTTTATCTTATTCCAGTGTTTGGACCAATTATTACTGCTTTCGTTGTCTCTTTGATGCTTTTCTTTTACGATCCTTTGGCTGGTGCATCTTTCCTCGTCTTCTATATCATCTACGAGCAAATCGAAAATAATGTCATCTCTCCTCGCATCCAGGGGAACTCTATGAATCTTCCTCCACTTATTATTCTTATTGCAGTTATTCTTGGTGTATATATGTTTGGTCTGCTTGGGGCGATTATTTCTATTCCAATCGCAGGATTCATCAAGGTACTTATAGATGAATATCCAGATATAAAAGCGTTGAAAAACAAAGAATAGTGAAGATATCTATTTGATATATTGCCAGACTGGGCCGTCTTTTTCGTCCAGAATTGTAATATTTTTTTCTGTAAGTTTTTCTCTTATCGTATCTGATTTAGCATAATCTTTTTCTGCTCTTGCTTTTTCCCTCTGCAGAATAAGATCTTTTATTTCAGAAGTGATATCTGGTGTCGATCTAAGCAAATTTAGACCAAGAAGTTCATCGATATATCCCCAATCTTCTAGACTGAGAAAAGAATTATCAATAGCTGCCAACAGCTTTGAAGAATTCAAATTGTCATTCAAGTACTCTAGTGCAGTTTCTCTTGAAAAACTCAGCTTGTTCGATTGGATATTTTCTGACTGATATAATCTCGCGATCCTATTTCGCCAATTTAATCGTCTGGTTTTTGCAGCATTCAAGTCATCGAAAGAGAAGTTTCTTTCCCCTCGATAGTGTCCTTGCAAGACCCACAATTTGAAATCAAGAGGAGAAAAACCACGCTTCTCTAAATCTGTGAGAGTATATGTGTTTCCAAGCGATTTTGATATTTTCTCTCCGTCGATCGAAAGAAAATTACAATGAATCCAATAGTTGGAAAGTTTTTGGTCGAATGCTGCTTCTGTTTGGGCAATTTCATTAGTATGGTGGACAGGAATATGATCTATTCCACCAGTATGAATATCGATTGGGATACCTAATTCTGATGAAATGATTGTCGAGCATTCGAGATGCCATCCAGGATAGCCGGCACGACCCAAATATTGCCATTGCATCGCATGATCCTCATTTGGCTGAATAAATTTCCATACGGCAAAATCAGAAACATTTTTCTTTTCTTTGTTGAATTCGACTCTCGCTCCGGGACGCATTTGTTTTTGGTCTAAGTTGGCAAAATCTCCATATCCCTTGAATTTACTCGAATCAAAGTAAATTCCATCAGAAGTCTCATAGGTGAAACCATTTTCCGATAATCTGTCGACTAATTTCATATCTTGTTCGATATAGTCTGTCGCTTTGGCTATTTTCTGTGGTTCGATTAGATTTAATTCGTGGAAATCTTTCAAAAATGCTTCGCTATATTTTTTCGCGATTTCCCAGACAGTTTTTCCTTCTCTTTTTGCACCTTTTTCGAGCTTATCTTCTCCGTCATCTGCATCAGAAGCTAGATGTCCGACATCAGTCAAATTTAGGATCCGATTGACTACATAGTCATTTTTCATTAAAGTTCGTATCAGCAAGTCCCAATAGATATAGGATGAAAGATTTCCGATATGGGCGTATGAATAAACCGTTGGGCCACAAGTATATATTTTTACGTTATTGGGATCAATTGGTCTGAATTCTTCAATTTTTTTCGTCAGCTGATTGTAAAATCTTAGTTTATTCATCTTTGTTGCTTTCTTCCTTTTCATTTTCTAGCTTTTCTATGACTGTAATTAACTCATGGACTGTATCTTCGTAAGAAAGATCATATGTTCTAAATCCAGAAGCGAAAGGATGTCCACCTCCTCCGAAAAATTCAGCAATTCTATCAGCAAAAGGATATTTGGAGCTGGTACGAATTTTCCCCGTGACTTTTCCATCTGGGTATGTTTTGATAGCGACAGCAATTTCAACACCTTCAACCATCCTTAGCTCTTCTAGGATTAGGACATTTGGGTTGTATTCGTCTGAATATTCCGTAATATCGTCCCAGGTAATATGAACAGTAGCAAGCGTTCCATCGAGGTAATATTGCACTCGTTTGATCAAATCTGCCTTGTAATCGAGAATTCGAGGTGACTTTTTCATGAAATCACGTCGGTATTCATCAAGCTCAGCGACTTTTACTCCTCTCCTCAGTAAGTCTGTCACGACTTCGTAAGTATCAACTGTGACATTAGGCGAAACCATACCAAGCGTATCCGACATTATTCCGTAATAAAGATATTCGCAAATGATTCGTTCTCTTTCTCTCTGCTTCCCATCTAGAGAATCAGTATTTTTAGATAAAAGTCTCTGTTCGATTGCAATTTTGTATATCAGATCGCAGCAAGCAGGGAGGTTCTGAATAAGCCCTTTGTGTGCGAAAGATAAGTCATCTTCTGTCTCATGGTGATCTAGCACGAAAATTGGACTTCTGACCAGATGATTTTTGATGTTTACGTCGTCTAGGAGTTTACTCAATAATATTTCTGCTGCCGTATCAACAATTATGTAGCCATCAGCATTGAAATCAAATTCGTTTGTAACTCTTGCCCAATCCTTGAAATACCGTAAATATTTCGGTATATCAACAGGACAATATAATGTGACCTCATAATCGTTCAGTAAATAATCCAGTGCCAAAGCAGAGCCAAGAGAATCTCCATCTGGATTCTCAGCCTGGATGATAGAAATCTTTCTCTTGCCTTTCAAGAAATCAGAAAACGAATTATACATAAATATATTATAACATAGAGAAAGGCGTCAGCAAATTGCTAGTTTTTCTCGATGTCGATGCGATTTTCGAGAGCAGCCGAGAGTGTTATTTGGTCAGCATATGACAAATCAACACCGAGAGGAAGACCACGAGCCAGACGAGTAATTTTTAGTTTGGGATATTTTTCCGACAATGTTTTTTGTAATAATAAAGCGGTTGATTCTCCTTCGACTGAAGGGTTTGTCGCGACGATAACCTCTTCCACACTGTCTTTTTCGATTCGATCTATTAATTCCTTAATATGTAATTGATCAGGTGTAATACCGTCAATTGGGGAAATTGCACCTCCAAGGACATGATATGTTCCATGATATCCTTTGGTTTGCTCAATCGCATAAATATCTAGTGGCTCTTCGACCACAAGTACAGTTTTTTTGTCTCTTTCGTCCGAGTAAAGATTTGATACTTCCTCGGAGCTGTCGATAAGAGCAAATGTAGCTGGACAATATTTAACTCCAGAATGTAGATTTTTCAATGCCTCAGATAGATTATGCGAGATTTGAGGACTTGAACGAAAAAGATAATAGGCGTACCTTTCTGCTGTCCTAGAACCGACTCCTGGCAAGTTACTGAGTGCATCAATAGTATCTCGTAACGATTTTGGAAGCATAAAACTAAAGGCCGAGATTTCCGAGGCCGGACATTAAAGGTTTCATTTTATCTGTAGCAATTTCTTGTGCCTTGGCAAAACCGTCACGGAAACAATTTTCGATCCAGCGTTCCAGTTCATGTATATCGTCCAAATCAATTTTGTCTGGATCAATTTTTACACTTTTGACCTTTAGCTCACCATTAATCTGTACGACAACTGCACCATCCCCAGCTTCTACTTCAACAATCTCATTTTTTAGCTCTTTCTGTGCCTTGCGTAACTGATTGAGCATCTTCATTTGATCCATTGTCTGACCCATATTTTCTCCTAACTATTTATCTTCGTATAAGTATATTCTATCAGAATCTGATGATTTTGACGAGGAAATAATGCGTGAAAGATCATATGGCAATTTCGCTGGCCAGCGACCAAGTGTAGAAATTTTCGAGATGTTCGCTTTTTCGTTAGTTGAAGGTGTGTTACTCGTTACGATATATTTTTTCTTGTCTTCTAATATCTTATAGAAATCATATTTCACAGTTCCGGCAGGTATTAGGATTGTTGTACCTTCATCAACATTTTGGTAGATTAAATCTAAATCATTATTAAACTCATCTGCTACGATAGGATTGTATCTGTATCCAAAAGCGTAGTGAGTCATACTTGTGATTATCATGATGCCAAGGAATGTCGAAATTGGAATTAGACCGAATACTCTAGCATAGGGATTTTCTGGAAACAAGTTGTACCATTTTTCTAGGATGTATCTAATGCCATGTGCAGTCAAAATGGCAAAAGGTATAATGAAAAGTGCAGCTGCAGAAGGCTGGAAACCAGAAATGGCAATTGTGAAAATGATGAAAAATGATGCGATGGAGTTCCTCGACGCAAAGAAACCTTTTGTGGTGGAAATCAAACCTGTAATCGCCAAAGCAGAAGATGCAAGGCCAATCATTGGTGACAAAAAGATCGATTCGATATTTCCGCTCCAGGAGAAAAATGGTAAGAATGCAGAGGCAATATTAGACCAGTAAGAATCCCAGGAGAAATCTTTTGCCAGGAGTAATTGCTCGGCCACTGTTGGATATTTGAAAATCTCATATGCTAGAGCACCGATTATTCCAAGAACGATGATAGAAGCCAAAATAAATGGTATTCTGGGCAGAGATTTGATCATGAAACGAAGATGTGGATGAATTAGTGCGTAAAAAATGATAAAGATTGCAAAGTAAATCAAATATGGAGTAAACAGAGAGCAGAGGAGGAAAATCGCAAAAAAGAATGCATAAATAGATTTTGTAAGAGTTTTTCCATTTATTTTCGATCCTAGCCATAACAAAAGTGTTGGCCAAAAAACGAGCATAATTAATGGCGTTCCAGAGCCAGACAGATAGAGAAACGGAGCAGAAATGACAGTGAGGATAGAGGCAATAATCGCTACATTATTCTTGAACCATCGATTCAAGAGCAAGATAAGTAAAATTCCGAGAAATAATCCGATTACTATGCTCGGAAGTTTAATAGAATAAGTCGTCAAGCCAAAGATCATAATCGAAATTTTTTGTAAGCCATGGTAAGGCAGATCAACAATATTCCCAGATGCGACAGAATTTACGGAAACAGAATGAGAAGTGACGACAGATTCCATCTCTGCTTCAGAAAGACCATCTGGGCTAACGAGCGGAAGGAAAAACAAAAAGATGCCAAACGTCAGGAATAACAAAAAATATCCAATCTTATAGCGATGTTTATACAAAAAAAGTTTAGAAATAGTTGGTTTCTTCACATTACCATTATAGCAATTTTTAATGTTTTTTGTCTAGTGACATAAAGCGTAGCAATTCTGGATGGAAGTATAAATCAATTTTGCCGATGCTGCCATGGCGATGCTTCTGGATAAGTAACTCTGTAATATTGGTTGGCTCGTAATCTTCTTCTTGATGGTAATAATCAACACGATGAAGCATCATGACAAGGTCGGCATCTTGCTCAATAGAGCCAGATTCCCTCAAATCCGACAAAACTGGACGTGGATCATCTCGACCGGTCACGTTACGAGAGAGCTGTGCTAGAGCGACAACAGGGATATCTAGCTCACGAGCCAAAGTCTTCAGACCACGAGAAATTTCGGTTACTTCCTGTACACGGTTTCCCTTGTATCGATCTGTTCCTGCGATGAGCTGTAGATAATCGATGATGATTAGCCCAATATTATGATCATGCTTCGCTCTACGTGCCTTATTTCTAATTTCGAGGACTGTCATCGAAGAAGTATCATCAATATAGAGTGGTACGTCTCCCATTTCTCCCAACGCATCACCAATTTTGGCGAAATCATCTTCCGACACATTGCCGGTACGAAGTTTCCAGTTGTCAATACTCGAGACATCAGAGACGATACGATCCACAATCTCGTCAGCACTCATCTCCATCGAGAAGAATAGTACGCCACATTTGTTGATTGTGGCGACATTATAAGCAATATTTTGGGCAAAGGTCGTTTTACCCATCGCTGGACGAGCTCCGACTACGATCAAATCACCTTTTTGGAGGCCGGCTGTCTTCTTGTCGAGATCTTTGAAACCTGTTTTTAGGCCACGCAAGGAATCTTTATTCTTGTATAGCCCTTCGATACGATCAACAGCATCGACCAAAAGAGACTCCAATGCGACATAGTCCGTCTTTGTATTTTTATCCGATACCTGGAATAGCTCTTTTTCTGCATCACCTAACAAATCATTGATATTCTCTCTTCCATCATAGGCCTCTTCGGCTATTTTTGTTCCAGCAGCAATTAATCTACGACGAACAGCACATTCGGAAACGATTTCTGCATAAGCAACAGCATGAGAAGCAAGGGGGACATAATTTGTCAATTCTGCAAGATATTTTTTTCCTCCGACTTGTCTAAGCTGTTTTTGTGATGTTAATTCCGAAGTAACAGTAAGTAAGTCAATTGGCCGTTGCGAATTATATAAATTTATCATCGCAGAATAGATGATATTATGTGCCTTGTTATAAAAATCATTTTCTCTTACTCTTTCTAGAACATCAGGAAAAGAGTCATCAGAAAGGAGGATTGAACCAAGGAGAGATTTTTCTGCATCAAAATCCTGAGGCGGAATTCTTCCCTTTTCGTCTGGTTGGTTTTCGACCGCTTCGTTTCCTCTGGTATCCGCAGCGTTAGAATGGGACTCCATCTGTATTTACCTCCTGTATGTCACCCATTATATCAGAAATTTTATTGATTTTTTCATCTTTTTGGTCGTTTTGTTTGTTATCTAGAATTTGTATTTTGATTCCTTTTGGTAA
>JAZSPO010000029.1:0-7837 GCA_045537505.1 Candidatus Nanosyncoccus sp. | reverse complement strand
ATGATGCGCTTCGACGGTTAAGGTATTGTTTAGCAATAATACGCCTTGTTTACTCCAGTTGGTGAGATTGCCATTTTGGTTTTCGTGATGTCCAATATCACTATCTATTTCTTTGTAGATGTTAATAAGCGAAGGAGGAATAGGCTGTGTGCTAGGGACGGAAAAAGCGAGACCATGTGCCGCACCAGGGGTATGATAGGGATCTTGCCCAAGGATTACGACTTTGATTTCTTTCAAATTTGTAGTAAAAGCTCGAAACACGCATTCTTTTTTCGGAAAAATCGTCTTTTTTTCATATTCTTCATGCAAAAAGTGGGAAAGGTCTACGAAATATGGTTTTTTAAATTCTTTTTCCAGAAAAGGTTTCCAACTATCATGCATACTCTTATGATATCATAATGAAAATTCATTTTTCTATTATTGAATGATATAATTATTCCAAGATGGCAAAGTTATACTTTAGATATGGTGCAATGGGTTGCGGAAAAACTATGCAGCTTTTGCAAATTGCCTTTAACTATGAAGAACGCGGACAAAAAGTTTGCGTCATCAAACCTGAGATTGATACGAAAAATGGATTGAAACTTCTAACCCGTATCGGCCCAGAGAGAGAAACGGATTTTACCATTTCCAAGACAGATGACATTTTCAAGATTATCAAAGAAAAATATAGTAATGTCGATTGTGTGCTTGTTGATGAAGCTCAGTTTTTGACTTCGAAACAGGTTGATCAGCTCGCCGCTGTAGCAAATGTCCTCGATATTCCAGTCATTTCGTATGGCCTAAGATTGAATTTCAAACAAACAGACGAAGGATTCGAGGGTGCTACTAGATTGCTACAAGTCGCTGAGGAAATCGAAGAGATAAAAACAATCTGTGAATGTGGAAAGAAAGCGACTCGAAACACTCGTTTTTTGAATGGAAAAATAGTGACAGATGGACCGGATATTTTAATTGATGATGGTAAAACTGCAATAGAGTATCGAGCTCTCTGTGCAAAATGTTACGATGATTATAAAAATGGGAGAAAATAATGTATATTGTGATAGAAGGTCAGGATGCTACTGGAAAAGACACACAAGCGAATTTACTAATTGAGTATTTTAAGAAGAAAAATAAAAATGTTGTGACCTATTCGGAATCTGGAAATGGCTCAGATGATGAGTTCATTAAGGCAATTGCAAAGATAAATCTGAACAAGGATTATGACATCAGTATTCGTACCCATGCTTTGCTTTATCTCATAAATCGTTATGAGCAATGGCACAAGATCGCTGAACCAGCACTAAAAAATGGTGATATCGTAATCACGACCAGAAATTGGTTTTCGACGTTGATTTACATGGGATATGTTGGCGGTATGAGTAAAAGTACCATAGTCAAATTACATAAGATGATTATGCCAGAGAGATATTTTAATCCAGACAAGATAGTTCTTTTTACGATATCTGAGAAGACTCAGAAGAAAAGACTAGAAGAACAAGGAAGGCTGGGCGAAATCTGGAAGTCGAAAGGTGATGAATTTCAAAAAAGACTAAACAGAAGTTATCTAGAAATTGCCAAAAAATACCAGATTCCGACTCTATCGACAGAGGAAAGTATCGAAGAAGTTCACAAAAAGCTTCTCAAACTGCTAGATATATAGGTATTCTATAGGTAAACCGCAAAGGAAGTTGTTTTTTGGTCCGAAGTGGCATCGATTTTCCAGTTATTATGTTCGGAAATCTGTTTCGCTATAGCTAACCCCAGACCGACACCAGAGCGTGTTTTGTCTGTTTGATAAAAACGATCAAATATGTGTTGTAAATCCTCTTTTTTGATGGTTGCCCCATCATTTGTGACGACTACTTTTCTCTGGTCTATTTCGATTACGACTTTTGATTTGCAATATTTGACGGCATTATCAAGTAAAATATTGAGCAGTTGCACGAAGTCAGTTTTATTGATTTTGATTTTTTTGTCTTTGTCCATTTTTTCGGAAACGACTATTTCTATGGCTGCTTTTTTGGCTGTTGCCTGTGGTTCGTAGAAAGATGAAGTTTCTCTTACCAGCTTGGGCAAACTAACTTCTTTTAACTCGATTTTTTGCTCAATAGCATCCATTTTGGCTAATGTCAGAAGTTGATTATTGAGGTTTGCAAGGTCTTCTGTCTTTTTTGCAACATTATCTATCCACTGATTCCCCTGGATATCTGCCGCTTCAAGATTTGCTTGGATGACTGCCAATGGTGTTTTGATTTCGTGTGAGGCGTTCGCGACGAATGCTTTTTGGGCATTATAAGCCTCGCGTACTGGTTTGATTGACTGTTCGGCCAGGAAGAAGGAGACAGCAACGATAATGATTTCCATTGCCACTCCAGAAACGATTAATGATATAAGCAAGCTCTGGAGAGAATCTCGTCTTTCATCTTCCAGTCGCTCATCTATCTCCTCTTTTATCTTTGTAGAGTAATCATCATTGAATGCTGGATTATCAAATCGCATCTGCGGTTCTTCATCAAATGGTTTTTGCATTCGATGTGCTGCACCGTGTGCAGCTACAACATATATTGTGGAAAATGCAATAATAAGAATTGCTGAGCTTGTCAGAACATTCGTGAGAACAAATTTTCGTTTTAATTTTCTAAACATAATTTGTAACCCAAGCTTCGAATTGTTTTAATTTTGACTTTACTATTTAGTTTTTCTAATTTCTTTCTAAGATAGCTAATGTAAACCTCGACGTAGTTGTCTTCGCTAATTGTATCATTTCCCCAAACGTGTGCGAGGAGGTACTCTTTGCTTTTGACATGATCCGGATCTTTTAGGAGGGATTCGATAATGGAGGCTTCTTTTTCGGAAAGATGCAGATCGTTCAAAGTGCGATCCTGGAGGCTATAGCGGAGGTCGCCATAGCTAATAACTTTCTCATTTTGGAGCGGCGGTCTGCGAACGAGAGCTCTCAATCGTGCTACGAGTTCTGATGTCTTGAATGGTTTGGCGAGATAGTCGTCTGCACCATAGTTGAGTCCTTTGATCTTATCTTCTACCTGGGACAAAGCAGACAGCATGATGACTGGGGTATTGATGTTTCTTTCACGTAAGTCGCGTAAAATATCTAAGCCAGACAAATGTGGCAACATGATATCCAGCACAATAGCATCATAAACTGGTTTGATTGCAAGGTTTAGCCCTTCCTCTCCGTCTGCAACCCAATCAACGGAGATACCGGATTTGTCGAGGACATGTATCACGGCATCGGCTAGGATTTTTTCGTCTTCTACATATAATATTCTCATGCTGTCATTTTATCCTGTTAGGCTTAATTTTACCTTAAATTGATTTTACTTTCCTTAAAACTTACAGATTGGCAGAGCTTAAAATCTTTACTTTCTTATTATATCATTTTTGTTATAATGGTAAGATTTTTCCTCTTTTCATTTTGTGAGAAATATGGTATAATATGTCTATTCTAGAAGAAGTAGTTTAAAATGTCGTCAGAATAGGGGGTAAAGATGAAAAGAAAAAGTAGAGTACTTTTAGTCCTGATGTCTCTGATGTCAATTGTAATTTTGTCATCGAATTTCATGGCTACGAAAATTTGGAGTCTTTTTGGGTATCCAGTCGATGGTGGCTTTTTATTTTTTCCTTTAGTTTATATTTTGGGAGATATGCTTATGGAGATATACGGATCGAAAGTTGCCAATTATATTGCTTTGGTATGTGCGATATCGAATCTCCTCGCCGTCGCGATGCTTGGAATTGTCAGTTTTCTCCCTCCCCATCCTAGTTATGGAGGTCAAGCTCATTATTCTTACATTTTCTCCTTCGCCTTTCGGATTACGATTGGTAGCCTTGTTAGCTATCTTTTGAGCCAATTGACAAACAACTATGTTTTTCTGGTAATAAAAAAGGCACAAATTGATAGTGATGACATAAATAGTGTGACTGGAGTGATATCCAAGGGCTACAAAATCAGAGCGCTTGGCTCGTCGGTCATAGCTAGAATGGTCGATAGTTTTATTTTTGAAACAATAGCGTTTCTCGGAGTGTTACCTCCAACAGATTTTTTCAAACAGGCTTTCGGAGCATATGTCTTGGGGATGTGTGCAGAAATGGTTATCGCTCTGACAATATCAGAGCCGATAATCGTCGCAATCAAAAAATACACTGAAATGGACGACAACTAAACTTCTAGAACCCCCTCATCCGAGGGGGATTTTTTAGAACAAATAATCAAGGTAATCTTTTAGCATACGAGTACCAGAAATAACCGGAAGATAATTTGTCAGTTCTTTCTTGACCAGAAATTCTAGATCGAAATCATTTTCCCATGCCGAGGCAGCTTCTTCCATTCTCGCATATAGTGAATCGATCTCGCCCTCTTCGTTGTCTCCAGAGATATTTAGATATGAATCTGATGGACAATCGGCGACTCCTCCGTCGTGCGTACTGACTAGCAATCCTAGGTTGATAATGTCTTTCATCCAAGAAGTACCACAAGCTTCTAGACCGACGATCGGATTATTGATCGAAATATTTGAGCCAATTGATAATGCTCTGCCAAGTTCCTCGTCGTAATCTGGTAGATAATGTACTCTTTCTCGTAAGACTGGGTCACCATCTACAATTTTTAGTACGGCTTCCAATCTCTCTGCCATCATGGTGTCTCCTTCGTGGACACGACCGCAGAGAATGTAATAAGCATTATGTTTTTCCAAGATAGACCGTAGAGTTTCTGGACGAGAAAAAGGCAGCCATGGACGTTTGTAATCGACAAAGCGACGTTTGAACTGGAATAGGATAGCATCATCTGGAATTTTGATGTGTTCACCATATTGATCTGGACGATGGCCAAGCACGGCATTGAGTTCATCGCGACCGCGCTTTTTTAGCAGTCTAATATCTTCGGCGTTGATTTTCTCAATTTTTTCTTTGTAATCGCTCGATGGCAAGAAGAACTTGTCTATGATTCCCTTTTGGCTTAAATAATTAACAATTCCGGCGGAAGTCCATGTTGGGATATCAATCCCATTCGTCACAGCTTTGAACTTGACCTTGTCGCCAGCTAGATCATGATAGTTTGCGACTCTTGCATGGAGTTTAGATACACCAGATCGCAACTCTGCAATTTCGATCGTGACGGTGGAAAGAAGAATCCGTCCGTTTACAAATTTATCCGAGAGCCATTTTTTCACGGCAGGGGATTTGAGATTTGGAAAGACGAATCTTTCAAATTGTTCGTAAGAAAAGTCTGCTTCGGCAGCCTGTACAAGTGTGTGATTGGTGTACAAAGTATGCTTTCTCGTATAAACAACAGATTCGTAAAAATCCATTCCGTTGCTGGCAAGTTCATCTAGTCTAGCAAGTGCAGCAAAAAATGTTGCGACTTCGTTTAATTGCATAATTGCAGGACGTAAACCAGAAATTTTTAGTGCTTGGTAACCACCGAACCCCAGGGCCACTTCCTGGAATAAGCGATGATCTCCTCCAGATTCACCAGAATATAATTCGCCGAATCCTGGCTCTGTGATACAAATAATTCGTGTACTTCCGAGTTTTTTCTCGATAACATCCAGACTAATAATTTGGTTGTTCCCCTTGATGTTTACCGTATCAACGAAATTATAGCCATATTGTGCATAATCAACTAACTCATGCGTTGTGTAGTTTTTGAATCCGTCTGCTTCTTTAATATAATGTTGGTGTTGTTCACTGGGATAAAACGGTGTAACGAGAACGAAAGGAACATTACTTTGTTCGGCGACCCGGCGTGTATCTGCAGCAAGTACGCCTAATCCACCGCCGCCACGGATACCATTTTTCTTATCATACAATTCAATTGTCCAATAAGTGTATGGTCTATCCTTTGATATAGCACGAGTCAGATGCCTACGATTGATCGCATCGTAAAACTCTTCAACATCCTCGATATTTTCTAAGGGATGGTTTTTGCTATACTGTTCTTTTCCCACCACGCTCATGTTATTTCTTTCCTTTTTCCTCGATGACGCAAGAAATTAGGCCGATGATTTCCTCTTGTTTGATCTGGTCTTTACGTGAGATATTACCTTCGCCAAGATGTTTGCCGAAGACGATTTTTCCTATATCTTTGCCGTTTTTATCTGTGAAAAATCCAATCTTGGAAATATTATGCTCGGAAGTAATACCACTTTTATGATTTATCCAGATTCCTTTCTCTGGCATTTTGAAGCGATTTAGCTCTTCGATTTCCAGTGTGGAGAATTTCGTATCATCAGACGAATATGAGTGGCCATTTATGATAAACATAATATAGGAATAGTGTAGAGTATCAGCCAAGAATTTCGCCGTATCGCGTGGTTCAAAAGAAGATTTTGTGATATTTTCTATCTTTTTCGAAATATATCCTAAATCAATCCTATTGGTATAGTAATTCGCCTTCATGAAACTTGTGAGCTCGGAGAGGGCAGGTGTTAGAAGTAAGAGGAAAACTGCCATGATTACATTGAGAATGAGAACTTCTGTGGAAGGATTTGGAATACCGAATAATGCGTTAAAGACGGCATAGAAAGCCAAGAGATAGATGATAATAGCTGTAGCAATCAGAATAACGAAAGACATTATCTCCATCCATTTCGACGACATCGTAAGAACTCGGAATTTTACCACGGAGAAATAGAACGACATGATCGAAATAATAGTCGCCATCGGCCCAATCCAGACTAGTTGTGGATGAGATGTGATAAGGATAAGGCTAAATACAAGTGCTAAAATACCGCCAATAGAGAGACCGACGTAGAAAACTTTCAGACCGGTCTTCAGCCCCTTGTTCGTGGTGGCCTTGATTCTCTTTTGTAGAAAACTGGAGAAGACAATTGAGATAAGGAAGAAGTAAGCAATCAGAGCGTAATAATACCAGCCGTAGTTGATGTATAGCTTGGTGTATTCCTGGGTCAGATCAATGGAAGTATAAAATAATGATGAATCATACGCAAGTAATGCAACCAGGACAATTCCAGCCACAGTAAAGATGAGTGTCGCACCTTTTCCGTACTTGTACTGCCAACCGAGATAGGCAAGCAAACCTATATCACAGAGTGTGACTCCACCAATAATACAAGTAACGACGACATGAGCGAACTCGGGTGTCGAATTCGGCATATGGAGAAAAATTAGAATTGCAATTGTCCAGATGGATGCTCCAAATGCAGAGAGAAGAAAGCGTAAAGCACTCCCTTTTTCTTGTTTGGTACTTCCGAACAATATTGATACACCAGATAGTAATACAACAATCGATGCTGCAATAAGCAGAGCCCGGACTAGTTGCATATAACCTCCTTAAACATTATCTTTATAATAATATATCATACAAAATAAAAAAATACCACCCAAAATGACGAATGGGTGGTATTTAACTGACTTTTTGTTATATCTCTTCCAACAACTTGTAATTGATTTTTCCACTTTCCATGATCGGAATGGAGTTGACGAAAACAATGTCTTGTGGCATTTGATACGACTGGAGAACATTTGGCAGCTCTTCAAATATTTCTCCTTTGAGCTTGTAATAATCGGATGAGTATTTCGCGGAAGGCACGACAAACGCCTTTGCACTCTCGACGCCATCCTTGTCTTTTACGACGATGACAGCGGACTCGCTGACCTTCTCCAAGCTGTTCAATGCCTGCTCGATCGTCTCGCAATTCACCTTATCTGTGACACCCTTCGCAAAGAAGAAACGCCGTTTTCTGCCGATGAATCTGACGTATCCATCTTCTGACAAGGAAAGATAATCTCCAGTCCGGAAGAAAATTTTCCCATCTCGCTCGATGAACGATTCTTCTGTGGCTTTTTCATCCTCGAAATACCCCTGGCA
>JAZSPO010000004.1:0-1789 GCA_045537505.1 Candidatus Nanosyncoccus sp. | reverse complement strand
AGGTGTGTTCATGAGTCTTATCTGTATCGAGATAGTTTGCTAGAGTGGAAAGAGTGGTACCTGCCACAGAGCCATCGACGAATTGATAACAAAAATAGGATAAATCCTTACTGATGTTGCTATCCGGGACAATATCGCGTGGACGCGAGTGATGTTAGACGCAGTTTCCCTGTAACGACAGGCGAAACAAGTCGTGTCCCGAAAGTAACATCAGTGGATTTATCCGGTACTGGTTGGTTTGGTCGTTATATTCCGCTTCTTCGACTCGGCACAATCGGTGCTTTCGCATCTTTTAGCACAGGTCCACTACGAAGAGAACCTGTAGAACTAGGCCCAAGACCACCAGCTCCTCTTTGCGTAGTAAATCTAGCACGTTTTTCCCCTTCGGAAAATCTCTCTCGATACGATTCTCGGAGACTACTTGCATTACTAGAATCATAACCCATAGGATTACTCGCTTGCGACTCTTCAAAAGTCTTCGCGGCACCTCTGTTATAAGTCGCACTTGCAATCGATGAACTCTTATACTTTTGGACAAACTGTCGATTGCGATCTATCTCTTGCCGCTTGTCGTAGCTTTCGGCACTGGCCGCTCCGAAGTTCTCACCACTCTGAGCATTAGCATAGCCAGATGAATGAAAAAAGTCCTTCCGATCATCATGTCGAATAGCATAATCGATTAAGTTTTTATCTGTTCCCATAGTTTCATTATACTATAAGTTTTCCTGGTATGATAATACTATTGGAAGAATACGAGATAGATAAAAGTGCCGACGACCGAGCCCAGGATCAAAGTTAGAATAATTGCAAAAATCAAAGGAACGTTGCTGAAAAATGATTCTGTACGAGGAATAGAGGTCATTATATGAGAATTTGAGCGGTTGGCCTTTTTGTCTTTTTTCTTCTCCTTGTGCTTTTCTTCCTTGTGTTTTTCCTCTTTTATTTCTTCGTCTTGAGCAGCTCTTCGACTAAAAGCGATCGGCTCACTCTTTGGGTGGCTTTCTCTGCTAAATCGACTAATTCTGTCGCTCTTCTTGATCGAGCTTTCTATAGGTTTTTTCTCTTCCTGTGCCGGTTCCGTCTTCTCTGGTGCATAGTTCGAAAGAGGTCGTTTTTCTACGCTCACAGAATTCAGGAATGGCGATCTTCCTCCGAGAATTTGGCGATATGGCTCCACCACCGGTTTTGGTTTTTCCACCTCTTCCTTCGCTATAGCCATGCCGTCTATGTAAGTATCTGCTGGTTTGAACTCTGGTTTTTTACGATGCATCGACTGCTCGACTAAAGGGTCCAAGTTCGGATTTGTGCTCTTTTCTTCATCTGCTCCAAACAAAGGCTTCGGCTCCGAAAGGAAATCGTCAGAGACCTCTTCCATCGCTTCCAGCGCATCAAGTTCTTCCTCGAAATCGACAACTTCTTTTGAACTATTATCGGATAAATTCTCTTCTGGCTCTTCATCAGCAAATCCTGCCAAAATCTTCTCTAGTTCAGCATCGGAATAGCCATCATTCTCTTCCGTCGTGCCAAATTCTTCCAGGCCAAGCCCATCTTCCGTAGGTTCTACTTCCTCTGTAGTTTCTATGACACTTCTCGTATCGACTCTAGTAACCTGGATTGGCTCTGGCTCTTCTGGTTCTTCCTCAATCTCTTCCTCTGTCTCTACTCGTTCTGCTGGCGGATTTTCTACTGGCTCAGCTGGCTCTTCTGAATCGTCTTCCTCCTCTATTGCTCTTTCCGGTTCATCATCGACGACGTCAGCGCCATCTATTTCGATTTTAATATCTGGTTC
>JAZSPO010000127.1:0-6436 GCA_045537505.1 Candidatus Nanosyncoccus sp. | reverse complement strand
GGCCATAAGCGCCTCCTATCTCTGGCAATCGCCAGCTAGAAAACACAATAGTTTCTATATAAAACAGGAGGCTACCACCCCTCCTGATAAAAAGGGTTGGATAGCACACAAAACAGGTACGTTTTCGTACCTGAGATGAATCGATTTTAATGGTCGTCTAGGTACAGGTGGTGCTTTACAACTCTCCCATACAGACTAGTTCCATTATAGCACACATTGCTGAAAAAGTCAATAGCATTAACATATTTATGCTAATGCTTAAATTAGATAAAAAATGCCCCCGCAGATTACTCTGCGAGGGCTACCATATTGTTGGGGGTTGAGGTCCCCAAGTGTCCCTTTTGGTACCACTTTGGGGGTGTGGTTGCCCCATGTGGGGCAAAGTGGAGAATAGTAGTGTGCGCTTCCGAAGCTGGGGGCCTCGACCCCGCGAGAATGGGAATTAATCTTCTTCTCTGTGGTCGCGATGGCCTCCCTTATTGCCCTTGGGCTTTGCCGGCTTCTGGGGTTGGGGCTTCTGAGGCTTTTTCGGAGGCTCAATCTGCAATCTCTGATAGATTTCGAGCCGTACCTCTTCCGGAAGTTTTTCGATCATCCCCCTTACTTCGGCCTCTGTAAGAGTGCCTTTCTGAGAAACGATCTTTCCAGCCGCATCTGTTCTGACCCAAGCATCGGAGAACTTCCAGTCGCCCATGGCGTAGCGAGTAACATCCTCCTTCTCGAGATGATCGAACGCGACATCTTTCTCTTCATAGAGATTGCCGTCGATTGGGCAAATATAGATATGCTTAACCGACAGCTTTTTTGACATTTCATTGAGGGTGGCTCTTACCTTTCCTGCCTCTTCCGGATATTCTTCTACAAAACTAGACAGCTCATCAGCGACAATGCCCCGAACTGCTGGATTATGAAGAATTCCAAACTCGATTATCTCGAGCAGCTCCGGAGTAACCTGATTTGCAGCAAACAACTGTGCTGCGGCAACTGGCAGGTTCTGGCCCTCGAATTTCCGGACCAGGTCAATGATACTTGCCTGGGGCTTCGGAGGGTTATCCTCCTCTGCCTGGATCTTCCTTTTAATGACGTAAATTGAGACGTCATCAGACTTAACAGGGATATCAGAATCTCCCGGTTCTTCTGATTCGTCGTCGACAATCTCAGTTTTATCCGGAAGGTCACCGTCAGGATCGCCGATATAATCGACGGAGTCATACTCAGTGACGTCTTCCTCGTCGTCAGGATCATCAGGTTCAGGCTCGGCTTTCTTGGTCTTGCCTTTCAGCTCGTCTACATCAGGATCGTCTTTGGGTATAATCACCCTGTCACTCTGATCCTTCTTGCCATCAACGCTTTCGACGCCAAGGGCGTCTTCAAAAAATCTTCTAAAACCCTTCATGATTTTTTCCTCCTTTTTAAAAGAACAAACAATTGGTTACAACAATATGGTATACTCTCATTTTAGCATACTTACTTAATTTTGTCAAGTATATAAACATAATCGGACATTCTTGTATTTCGTGAGCATAGTCAAAACATGGTTGGCAAAAAGAAAGGAAATGTAGATACAGATATCGTATTTACGATCATGAAAAGCCTTGTCGAGAAGGAGGAATTCGATAAAATAGTACTCGTATCTGGAGATGGCGATTATTGGCGTATGGTTGACTATTTAATCCAAAAAGACAAATTCGAGAAAATGTTAGCACCAAGCCCCAAAAATCTATCCTCCCTATACAAGCGTCGAATGTCTGACACTTACAGAGTGTATCTTGATGATCCTGCAGTAAAAAACAAGATTGAATTAAAGAAGAAACAAGAAACTACTAAAAAAGCAGGTTCGCCTTAGGTATTTCTCCGTTCGGTGCACCCCTGCGTCGTAGTGTAATTACATTGCAGCACAATAATATCTAATCTGTCAATAGTTCTCTTTCGTTGGTGCGTCCCACCGCAGGTGGCAGAGCACCATGGCAGAACTCCGTTCTGCTTTATGCGTAGCATAAAAAATAAACAACGAAGTTGTTTATTTCATGGTGCGAGTGGAGGTAGTCGAAACCTCATCCCAAGTTTGGAAAACTTGTATACTAACCGCTGTACGACACTCGCAAACTACTAATGTGGTCTTTCTGGGGCGGGTAACTGGTTTCGAACCAGCGACCTTCTGGACCACAATCAGACGCTCTAACCAGCTGAGCTATACCCGCCATCCATCGCATTATAACATAATAAGACAAAAAAGAGAAGAGAGCCCAAGCACTGCGATTGGTACGACTTAATCAATAGGTGGAGACGCAGCGAAGAGGAAAACCGTAGTTCATATTGCGGTTATCACCGGCATAAATTCCATCCTCGTGGATATTCAAATTGTAGGCGCTTCCTTCTCCCTCGATGGTACTAGACCACCAGCGTCCGCGGCTACCTAAATCGCCCAACCTACCGTAGTCCCAGTAGTAGTTGCCAGAGAGCAGGTAGGAAAGGGGATAACTCCGACCTGCGTTAGAGCCAGCACTATTACTTGAAATGTTGTAGCTATTGAGTAATTTTTGGAAGGCTTTATCGACGTTTTGTGTATTTCCGATTGGCAATTGCCATCCAATCGGACAAAAGCTATCTGGAGCTTCATCATATTGTTCGGTCAATGATGCTCCAGTTCCAATCGTTGCAGCTTGGAAATTATAGTATGTACCAATCTTTTGGGTTTCTCCATCGTAAGTAGTAGTCTCATAAGTAGTTCCTACGGTAGTTAGGTTAGCATTTGGCCCATTGCCATTGCCAAAATAGGTGTGTTCATGAGTCTTATCTGTATCGAGATAGTTTGCTAGAGTGGAAAGAGTGGTACCTGCCACAGAGCCATCGACGAATCGGTGGATTTATCCGGTTACTTAGCACCTTTATGTGAGAACACTGCGCCGATGGTTTTGAAGAAAATTTCCATATCCAAAAGGGCATTGAAATTATCAATGTAATAATACTCTAGTGCCATTCTTTTTTTTGCATTTATATCGCTTCGTCCGTTGACTGCCCACCAACCTGTAATACCAGGACGGATGCTTTCATAAAGCGTCTTTTTTCCTCTATATCCTTCGATTTCACCAGGAATGAGTGGTCTAGGACCAATAATAGATAAATCTCCCGAAAGAACATTAATTATCTGTGGCAATTCATCGATAGAACAATATCGGATAAATCGTCCGATCTTCGTGATGCGTGGGTCGTTGTCTAGTTTATGGTATTTTTTCCATTCTTTTTTATATTTAGGATTTTTCAATAACTTTTTGAGCATCTCATCAGCATCTGGAACCATAGTACGGTACTTATACATTTTGAATTCTTTTCCGTCTTTGCCAATTCTTATCTGGGAATAAATAATTTTATGGAAGTCACCAGAAATAAGATAAGCTAATTTGACAAATATAGTAGCAGGTATTAAAAATACAAGACCAATCGAAGCAAAAACTACATCAGCAAACCTCTTAACAACCTGATACATCCTACGTTTATTATAACATATTTGCTGCAAAAATGCTATACCCGAAACTTATTTTCTGGAAAATAAAAGGTCTATTATTGATTGGTTATTCTGTTCGTGGTATAATTAAAAGTAGTTATGAAAAATCTAAGAGAAGATTTTCTAGTCATTTATCGAGAGCATCGAGGCTTACTTTTATTGATGATTGTTCTTCTACTGTTTGCGATTGGTCTTTTAATCTTTTCACTTGTTACTCTTTCGCCATCGTCGGCTATTGTGAGGGTTGGCTATGGTGATATAGGTAGCTTTACCGGAGAAGATTTGTCAGAAATGCGAACTGCAGCTGGATATAGAGATGGGAGTTGGGCGATGATGTTGACTTTTCCATTTTTCGCAATGATCCTTGGGATAATGCATAATTTTATAGCGGTAAAATTATGCAAAAGAAGAGGAGAAGGGTCTGCTAAGGTCTTTGTTGCTTCTAGTATTGCTATCGTCATTGCCACTTTTGTTGTTCTGATACGCCTTCTAGGAGAGAATTAATACATATGAAGCAAGATGATGATTTGGAAATTCCTTTAGGAAAAAGGACTAAAATCTATCGTTTCTTTGAAATTTTGCCTGGTTTTCTTTCTTTTTCAATGATTGCTGTTCTGATTATTTTTTCTCTGATTTCTCCAGTATTAGCTGCTGTTTATCTTCTCATCGTTATCACGATTACTCTAGTTAAGGCAGTGGGGATAGCAGTCCGTACAGTCCAAGGTTATAAAGAAATACAGCGCGCCATGAAAGTAAATTGGCGCCAAAGGTTAGAAGATTTAAAAACCCCACATAAAAAATTTGAACAGCTCCGTGGAAGAGAAAGTGACGAGTTTGACTATGATGAACATGTTGAAAATTTACGAGAAATAATTGTTTCGCCGGGAGATTTTCCTAGTCCAGATAAGATATATCATGCCGTAATCATGGTTGCGTACAATGAAGGAATGGACACACTCGTACCGACAGTCGAAGCAGTGGCGAATTCGACTTTTCCAAATGAACGCATTATTTTCTTTCTTGGTTATGAGGAGAGGGGTGGTGCTCAAATTGAGGAGAATGCAAAAGAGCTAAAAAGACGCTATAAAAATGAGTTCTATGATTTTGTGATCGTAAAACACCCTGAAAATTTGCCAAATGAGATAAAAGGGAAAGGCCCAAACCTGACTTATGCAGGCGAACATCTCGCAAAATATGTTGAGCAAAAGAAACTAAAAAAAGAGAATATTATTGTAACCTCTCTTGATTCCGATAATCGTATGAGCCAGTCCTACTTGGACTATGTCGCTTATGAGTTCGTTGTTCATGAAAATCGCAAGCGAATGGCATTCCAGCCAGTTTCGATTTTTACTAATAATATTTGGGACGCTAGCGCACCGATGCGTGTGATTGCCGTATCTAATTCATTCTTCAACGTCATAAACGTGAAGAGACCACATCTTTTGCGTAATTTTGCCTCCCATTCTCAACCATTAGATGCTCTAGAAGAGATGAATTTTTGGAGTAAGCGTACAATCGTAGAAGATGGGCATCAGTATTGGCGTAGTCTTTTTCATTTTCGGGGCAAATATGAAGTATTTTCGATTAAGGTTCCGATTTATCAGGACGCCGTAATCGGAGATACGTTTATGTCTACAGTAAAGGCTCAATTTATCCAGCTTAGACGGTGGGATTATGGTGCAAGTGATGTCGCGTATGTGGGCGTGAGAATGATTGATAAAAAACGTAGAAGAATGCCACTCTGGGTGCTTTTTCCGAAGTTCTGGCGTCTCTTAGATGGGCATGTTACTCTCGCCGCAATGTCCCCAATTGTGGCGTTCGGAGGTTGGATACCGAGGATTCTAAATTCACAGAGTAGAGACGTTCTAACCTACAATTTGCCGAATACGGTTTCTTGGATTCAGCTTTTTGCTTCAATTGGCTTGATGGTGACGATTTTTGTTTCACTAAGAATGCTTCCACCTCGTCCGAAAAAGTACAATCGTATAAAATCGGTCGGTATGGTAGCACAGTGGATTCTCAGCCCAGTGGTAGCAATATTATATCAGAGTATTGCTGCGTTTTATGCACAAACTAGATTACTGACAGGGAAGTACATGGAAAACTTCGATGTTACGAAAAAAGTCGTAAAGAAGTAGATTATTCTATTTCGTCTGTACGATAGATGTACTTTGTATTTGACTTGTTATTTTTTGATAAATCAACAATTGTTTTTATGCGTGATATGAGGCCAGAAATATCATTATTATAAACACCGATTAGCTTTTGTATGCCTTCATTGTTGAATTGACGAACGCCATCAGCTAATTTTGCTGAGCCATCTTTCAGCTGTCCTACACCTTCTAAGAGGGCAGAGCTAGACGATTGTAAGGTAGTAATTCCGTTACTTAAAACGCTCGAACCTTTTGAAATAGCAGCAGACCCTGCTTTTAGACCTTCAGTCTCATCGGAAACTTTTGTTAGAATCTGGCCAATATTTTGGTTAACTTGGGCTACTCCACTAGTATAATTAATCACCCCATTGTAGAATGCGTAAACGTTGTCAAGTTGGCCTTTTATTTGGGCAAGACCAGCTGCGTCGTTTTGGCTAACGATTAATTCCATACAAGTCATTTCGGTGTCTGGTGCGACTTGGAGTTTTTTACCATAGTTGTTAAAATTGAAGCTTGTAATCTCGAAAGTGCCACAATACCCATTAATAACATCGGATAGTTTTGTGCTTGGTGCTTCGACTACAGTATTGTTTGCTGAATCAAATGCGGCATTCGCAAAAGCGATGGCTCCGTTTTGGAGAGTCTCGTTTTGCGAGATGAAATTTTCATTGATTTTTGTATATAATGTATTAATTCCAGTAGCTAATTCATCTACTCCTGCGTCGAGTTTTTTGGCACCACTGGATAGTTTCTGCGATCCTTCTACAAGAGCGCTAAT
>JAZSPO010000076.1:0-7555 GCA_045537505.1 Candidatus Nanosyncoccus sp. | reverse complement strand
CTCCCTGCTGGGCCAAAGAAAACTATCATAATACCTCCTTTATTCTCTCGAAAACTTCTTCTTCTGTTCCATTTCCATCCACTCTTTCTATCTTGATACCATATTGCCAGAGCTTTTCTTCCACTTTCATTCTCATATTCTTGTAATCTTCGATTCTCTTATAAGCAATTTTTTCATCATCTTGGTCGCGACCACGTAGTTTCAGGCGTGAGAGTGCCTCTTCCTCCAGAACGGTCAGCTCTATTACCTTGCTAATCCCAAGATCCTCTACCGCCATTTTTACTTGTTCTTCGGTCCTTGGAAAGCCATCTATCACGGCATCTTCTTTCCCATTTAGAGCATTCTGTATCAGTTTCAACATCAAATGATCATCGAATAACTCCGCTGTTTTGAGTTTTTCTTGTACCCATTTTTCCTTACTATTTCGCAAAATCTCTCCTGTCGATATCCATGGACAATTGAGATAATTCGCAATTTTTTTGCCCTGGGTACTTTTGCCACTTCCAGGCATCCCAAATAGAACTATACGTTTCATATTTTTATTATAACAAAAAATCGCCAGTAGAGTGGCGATTTATCTAGAGAACTACTTCAAGCCTAATTTTAGACGTTCATTCTTTTCGGCTTTGCGAACTTCTCGAAGAATTGCCTTTTTGCGACGTTCACGCTTGGAAATAGGCTTGCTAAATCTGGTCTGCGTCTTCGCAAGTGGCATAATTCCGCTCTGTAGCACCTTACGATTGAAACGACGAATAATGTTCTCATTCGCCTCGCTCTGGTCTTTTCTTGTAACTTTTATAGCCATATTGCATCTCATTATATCAGATAGGACACTAAAATGCAACACTTAATTTCAGAATCCGACCTTCGACACTTTTGATTCCATTCCATTCGCTTTTTGCCAAATTTACCCAAATATCTGCCTGCGTACCAGGAGAGATATCCAGCCAGTCGTCTTTTGCATAAAATGCCACCGCTTTGAAAGTCCCCCCATCGCTATCCCTTAATACTAATCGCAGGTGCTGTTGCTCACTCCCCATCTTCGAGACACTTAGAACAAACATGTTTTCCAGCAAGAAAATCGGTTCTGGATTACCTTCTCCGAAAGGTTCGAGTTTCGCTAAATCATCCATCAGTGCAAAATCTAACAGAGATAAATCAGAAAGTTTTATATCCTCTTTGACATCGAAATATCGATCCTGGTTCGAGAGCTGTAAACTGCGATAATACTCGTTTATCTTTTCTGTAAACTCTTCGATTTTGGCTTTTTCGAGCTGAATACCACAAGCTGCTGCGTGGCCACCGCCAGATATAATGAGGTCCTTGCATTCCTCCAAAGCTTCGGCGAGATTAAAATCGCCGAAACTTCTTCCCGAGCCTTTGTATGTTCCTTCCACCTCTGTTAGAACGAAACACGGCTTCCTATATTCTTCGGTCAATTTACCCGCAATGATTCCGACAATCCCCTCGTTCCAATTTCCAGTCGCGACAATTACTGGTTCGCTGCTTTCTTCCCTATCTTTTACTTCACGAATAGCCTGTTGTTGCTGTGTCCGACGTTCATTGTTCAGATTGTTCAGGTTCGTCGCAATTTCTGCAGCCTCTACTCGAGAACTAGTGGTCAGTAGATCCAGAGCTAGTTCTGCGTTCTCCATTCTACCAGCCGCATTGAGACGAGGTCCAATCTGGTAGCCAATCGCATTCGAGCCGATTTTCTTCACTCCAGCCACTCTCATTAATTCCTTTAATCCTGCTCTCCTGGTCTTTTTTAGGACAATCATGCCATACTTACAGATTATCCTATTATCACGTGTCAGCGTCATCGAATCGCAGATTATTCCTATCATTGCCAAATCAAGCAACCATTTTTCCTGTCCATCTGGGAAAAATCCAGCTTTTGCCATAGCTCGAGCAATCATGAACGCAATTCCAGCACCAGATAAATCTTCTAGTCCGGCAATTTCTGGTTTTTTTGCCATTTTTTCACGAAAATCGGCTCGTTTCGGATTAATCACAGCAAGCGCCTTCGGAATGTCTCCAGAGATCTCGTGGTGATCAGTCACAATGACATCGGTTTTTAACTCATTCAGCTGATCTATGATAACGTCATTGTTACTACCACAGTCCACGGTAATGACCAGCGGTATTTTTTGCTTTTTTACTTTCTCGACTAGCCTCTGGCTCATACCATAGCCATCAACAAAACGATCTGGCAGCATGGTTTCGATATCTGTAAAACCGCTTAGCTCCAGGGCTTTTTTCATAATTGTTACCGAAGTCACCCCATCCACATCATAATCGCCATAGATAATGATTTTTTCGTGCTTTTTCTGCGCTTTTTCGAGCCGCTCTATCGCCGAATCCATATCTGGCAATTCGCTTGGATTTGTCAATTTCTCGTATTTTGGCTCCAAAAAATCGATATCAAAACCACGTTTCTTTAGCAGTTGTTCAAGAATTTTGTTCACTTTTAGCCGATCGTTTTACTTTGGTTTTTATGATCAGACAACTGCTGACTCTTGATCACCATACTCTGCAGCTCTTTCAATAATGGAAACTGTTTGTTCGTTTGATAGATGAGAGTATTTCCTCTCTTTGTAACAATGAGAAACTTCCCTTTTTCTAGTCTTTTTAGTTCTCTCTGGATGTTACCTGCATCTTCTTTTATTAGTTTCGAAAGGCCTCTGACATGAGTCTTAAAATCTGGGTACTTTGCAAAAACCACTAGAATTTTTCTCCTCACTCTTGATGTAATAAAAACATCCAACATTTCCATCCTTTCTTTTTCTTTAACCATTATACACTATTTTGCATGTATTTTTCACAACATTCTCTATTTTAAACTATGTGTTTTTTAACAGATGTTATAATTGATTTATGTTCTACGAGATTATACCAGTCAGACAATTTCGAGAATCTGGAGGTATTCTAACTTATTCATCTCCAGAGGAGTTATCGATTGGCCAAATCGTCGAAATTCCTTTCGGAAAAAGCAAAACATTCGGCGTCGTGGTACGAAGAGTACGACGCGTCTCTTTCCAGACGAAACCTATCCTCGGTATCGTCTATGAAACTCCCCTTCCCAATCATATTCTGCGATCGGTCTATTGGCTATCGGAATACTATATTGCACCTCTGCAAACGACTTTGAAGTTATTCTTGCCTCCTGGACTTGGCAAAAAAAGAAGGATTAAAAAGGAAGAACCGGCCCTTTTCTCGAGCAATTCCCCACAGCCAAATATTCCATTAAATTCTGCCCAGACGGCCGCCCTAAAATCTCTCTCGGCTATTTCCAAAAATACCAAACTCTTGCATGGTATAACTGGCAGTGGTAAAACCAATATCTATCTTAAACTCACAGAGGAAACTCTGAAAAAGAGACAGTCCACCATTCTGCTCGTCCCAGAGATAGCCCTTACCTCGCAATTAGTACAGATTTTTGAAAAATCTTTTGGCAAAAAAGTAGTTTTACTCCACTCTCGTCAGACCGAGGCCGAGCGTCATCTCATCTGGGAATCGGTCTTAGAATCGGCCGAGCCACAAGTCATAGTCGGACCACGTTCTGCTCTCAATCTTCCTGTTAAGGACCTCGGCCTTATCATCATTGACGAGGCCCATGAAACATCTTATTTCCAGGAGAATGCACCTCGCTATTCCACCCTTAGATTAGGCAGCTTCATTGCAAACGATCTAAACATTTCTTGCATTCTTGGTACAGCCACTCCTCTTATCACAGATTATTATCTAGCAAAAACTTATAATTCCGTGGTCGAGCTATCTGAAAAAGCAAAAAAGACTGCCATTCCACCTCATTTTCATATCATTGACCTTTGCGACCACCAGAATTTTACCAAAAATCGCTATTTTTCCAATATCCTACTGGAAAACATCGCAAAAAATCTTTCCGAACATCATCAAACTTTAATATTCCATAATCGTCGTGGCTCAGCCACTCTTACTCTTTGCGAAAATTGTGGGTGGCAAGCACTCTGTCCCAATTGCTTCCTTCCCCTTACTCTTCACGCAGATAATTACGAGCTGATCTGCCACACTTGTGGAGCAAAAAGTAAGGTCCCTTCTTCCTGCCCAGAATGTCATAATGTCAGCGTCTTACACAAGGGATTTGGCACCAAGCTACTTGAAAACGAGCTGAAAAAACTTTTTCCAAAAGCCAAGATTATTCGTTTTGATGCTGACAATACCAAGAACGAGACCCTTGATACGAAATTCTCTGAGGTAAAAAACGGCGAGTATGACATCATTATTGGGACGCAGACAATCGCAAAAGGGCTCGATCTGCCACTGCTGGCGACCGTCGGCATCGTCCAGGCCGATGCCGGACTATCTCTCCCAGATTACGCCTCCGAAGAACGTACGTTCCATCTCCTGACCCAGGTGATTGGGCGAGTTGGGCGAGGCCATCTAGACGTTGCCGATGTCTTTATCCAGTCATACCAGCCAAATCATCCTGTCATCCAAGCAGCCCTTGCTTCCGACTACCAAAAATTTGCGAAACATGCACTTTCCAACCGTCGCAAGGGTCATTTTCCCCCATTTTTCTATCTCGCGAAATTGTCTGTTTCATACAAAACAGAAGAAAACTCCATTAAATACATCAAGCGTTACTACGGAAGGCTGAAAAAGAATCCCAATCTAATAATTTCCCAGCCTACTCCGGCATTTCATGAACGTGCCGCCTCTGGCTATACCTGGCAAATCATTATTCGCTCAAGTTCGAGGAAAGAACTACTGAACACGCTCGGCTCCCTCCAGCCCAATCCGAAAATGCACTACACGATCGATCCGCCAAGCCTACTATAGCATCCTGGTTAGATTTCATAATCATCGAGAGATAGCTCGTGCTTCAATTTCTTGATCAAGCAATCCACAAAATCCACGACATCCACTCTCCATCCTACTCTTTTCTTCAGTCTTTTTTTCATCATCAATAGATTCGAATTAAAAATAACGAGCTTCCCACCTCTGGCTTTTTCGATTTCTGCCTCCAAGTCTGTGTCTACGATTTCTTCCTCGCCGGCAATGATTTTTATCCACTTCTCCGAATCTGATTCTATGATTTCCGTTCCCTGGCACTGTGATTTTATCATCTGATAAGATTCAATATTATTGATTTTTTCATTCTTAACTATTAGTGCTTTTTTCGTATCCTCCAGCAGCTTCGGCAAGTCCCATCCATAGCCGATAAACTTCTGTCTTGGGAATATTTGTTCCAAATAATTTTTCGCCATCATCGAAATAAAAGGATTTGCCAAGACAATTATCTCTGCTGTTCCGATAAATGGACGCAACACTTCCCTCGTTTCTTCCACTATCTCCCACTCTGTTTTCTTTACCAGTTCTTTTTCTCCACCAACCAGCACCTTTTCCACCTCAAAAGGAATTTCTTGCTCAATGATGTTTCCGACCAAATAAGCTGCCATACCGTAATCAAAAACAATAATTTTTTTCATCCAAACCTCTTGCCATATTTTATTAATTTTTTGAGAGAAAAATCCTCACCATTTCGGAAATATGCAATCTGAGGTTGCACATCGGTATCATTTTTTGGTATAATCACCCCATGAAAGTAATTACTACTCCAGATCCCAGACTACGCAAAAAATCCACCAAAGTCAGCGTGATTGATGATGATGTAAAAGATACTATTGCCAAGATGATCAAGAGCTCGATCGATTGGGAAAATGACCACCCATATGAGCTAACCACTGCGATGGCTGCTCCGCAGCTCGGAATTAATCGTCGTATTATCGTAGTACGTGATGATTTTGATAATAAGGAAAACAACCACTTCACAGCTCTGATCAACCCAGAGGTTATTAAGACCGATGGCAAGACTCTAAAAGATTACGAGGGCTGTCTTTCCGTGCCAGAGATTTATGGACTCGTCCCTCGTCCAGAAAAAGCGAAAGTCAAAGCTATGCTCGAGGATGGTACAGAGGTTAGGATCAAAGCTGATGGCTTCCTTGCACGGACACTTTTGCATGAAATTGACCACCTCAATGGAATCTTGTTTATCGACCACATAAAAGACGACGAAAAAGCATTCTATCGACTAAACGAAAAAGGCGATCTCGAGCCTGTCGACTACGAAAAAGAAATAAAACCAAACAAGGATTTGTTCCCTGATGACTAGGCCGAAGATTATCTTTTTTGGAAACGGCCCTCTGGCAGATTATGCCCTACCAATTTTGGAAGCAAAATGCGAAGTCCTTTTTCATGCTCGCACGAAGGAAGATCTAGAAGAGGTAAAAGAGCTGAAATCGTCCGACCAAACAGATGAGATTTTTGGCGTATTGGCATCTTTCGGAGTTTTGATAAAACCAGATCTACTGGAGTTATTCGAGCCAGCTGGAATCCTCAATATCCATCCTTCTCTTTTGCCAAAATATCGTGGACCTTCTCCGATAGAAACTGCCATAAAAAATGGAGACAAAGAATTTGGTGTATCGGTCATGAAGCTGGCAAAAGCTATGGACGCTGGTCCGATTTATTACCAGACGCATTTTTCCGAAAAAGAGATATTCTCCATCGATACGGTGTCTTTTAATGATGCTAGTGATTACAAAGATACGATTTACCAGAAACTCGCCGAGTGTGGAGCACATTGGATTGCGAAAAATCTATCTTCTCTTCCCGTTCCCACTCCGCAAGATGAAAAAGCGGCGACATTTTCGCAAAAACTCGACAAGAGTCTCTCTGCACTAAACCCAGAGAAAAAAACAGCCGAGCAGTTGTTAGACGAAATCCGTGCCTTTTCTGGTTTTCCAAAAAGTAAATACGATTTCTTTTCCCTCGAGTGTACTATCATCAATGCTCATGTTTCCGATACAAAAACAGAAAAAGACCTCTTTATCCCTTGCAAAGATGGCAAATACCTCATTATCGACATGATTCAGCCTGCTGGACGCAAAATCATGGATGCTCGCTCTTTCATAAATGGCTACAAAAAATAGTTTTTTTGTTGATTTTTTCATCTAAATTGCTTATACTTATATTATGAAATTTGACGATATGTTTCTTTCAGAGGTGGGATTGTCAAATCTACCAGAAAACCAAAAACAAGCTTTTCTTGCTCATGCCCAAGAAGAACTTGAACTTCGCGTTGGAACAAAAATGAGCGAAGGATTATCAGATGCCCAGATCGAAGAATTCGAAGGCATCATGGAAAACGACCAACAAGTCATTCGCAAAGTCGTGGCCGAACTTGGTATGGATTTTCGTACTGATCCAATCTACAAGAAAATTCTAGAAAAATATGGTGTATCCGAAGGAAACTGGGACATGATTTCCGAATATCTTTCCGTAAAATGGATCCAAAAAAATCGTCCTGATTATCATACAATTGTCCAAGAAACAGCAGAAGAGCTCAAAAATGAGATTCGTGCCAACAGCACACAGATTCTCGGACAATAGATATCTTTTTTCACTCCATACTAATATCGGATAAATCCACTGGCATTGATAACGAACAAATCCACTAGCATTACTCCAAGGAGACACTCAAGGCCGTTTGGCCAAGCTTATACTCCTTGGT
>JAZSPO010000091.1:0-1850 GCA_045537505.1 Candidatus Nanosyncoccus sp. | reverse complement strand
TTAGAGTTTCAGGAAAAAAGAGGGCACAAGGTCATCCCACCAGCTCCTCTAGTGCTAGAGAACGATCCGACCACATTGTTTACTGGTTCAGGGATGCAGCCGCTATTGCCATATCTGTTGGGACAGCCACATCCAGATGGTAAAAGATTGACTGATTCGCAGCCTTCGATGCGCTTGCAAGATATAGAAGACGTCGGTGATCCGCGTCATACTACAGTTTTTGAGATGCTTGGGAACTGGTCTCTGGGCGATTATTTCAAAAAGGA
Source organism: Candidatus Nanosyncoccus sp. (assembly GCA_045537505.1). Classification (GTDB taxonomy): domain Bacteria; phylum Patescibacteriota; class Saccharimonadia; order Saccharimonadales; family Saccharimonadaceae; genus Nanosyncoccus. The sequence goes on along the minus strand of JAZSPO010000091.1, from coordinate 1,584 downwards.
ACAAATTCCAGCATTTTTTGAATTTCTGACAGAGGTGGTAGGGCTGGATCCGCATAAGATTTATGTCACCTGTTTTATCGGAAACGAGAAGTATGGTATTCCGAAGGATACAGAGGCGGCGCAGATTTGGCAAGAAGTATTCAAAAAAGCTGGCATAGAGGCGAAAATTGCCGAAATTGGCTCTGCGAAAGATGGTGACAAGAGAGGCGTTTTGCCGGATGAGCATATTTTCTTCTATGATGACCACGAGAACTGGTGGTCTAGGGGTGGTGGTATCGATAGTACGCCGATCGGAGATCCATGTGGTCCAGATAGTGAAGTTTTTTATGACTTCGGCGAAGATAAGCAAGATGTCGAGAAATATGGTAAGTCACATCCGGCGTCTGATGGGGCTCGTTTCATGGAGATCGGAAACCAGGTTTTCATGCAATATCGGAGGAAAGAAGACGGCACTTTCGAGGAACTAGAGAAGAAAAATGTCGATTTCGGTGGTGGTCTCGAAAGAATTGCGGCTGCCAGTATTGATAGCTTTGACGTGTTCAAGATTTCACTTCTGAAACCAATTGTCGACAAGCTAGAGGAAATATCTGGGAAAAGTTATGACAATAATACTGACGAGATGCGTATCATTGCCGATCATTTGCGTGGTGCTTATCTTCTGACAGCACAAGGTCTCGTTCCATCGAACAAGCAGCAAGGATACGCTTTGCGTCGTTTGATTCGTCGCGCCGTACTAAAGGCTTTGGATCTCGGCATTGCCCAGGATTTCATTTCAGAAATTGTGCCAATTATTGCCAAGAATTATGAAGATTTACCAGATAGTATTCTGACTCATCGCGACAATGCTATTGCTATCCTCGAAAAAGAAGAGCGGGTTTTCCGTCAGACTCTGAACAAGGGTCTCAGAGAGATGAACAAGATGGTTTCGCAGGACACAGATGGTGTTTTGACAGGGTTTGATCTCTTTAAGCTACAAGACACTTATGGTTTTCCATTTGAAGTATCCGTGGAAGAGGCCTATCGTCAGAATATTCAATTATCAAAAGAATACAAAGATGAGTTTGATAAAGCACTGGCCGAACAAAGAGAAAGGTCGAAGACCGCGAGTAAGGGAATGTTCAAGGGTGGATTGGAAGACCACGGCGAGATGAGCACGAAGTATCATACTGCTACACATCTTACTTTTGCCGCCCTGAGAAATGTTTTGGGTGATAATATCCACCAGCAAGGAAGTAATATTACCCCAGAACGAATGCGTCTCGATTTCAATTTTGATCGGAAACTGACCACAGAAGAGAAGCAGGCTGTCGAGGACCAGGTCAACGCTTGGATCAAGGCTGATCTCCCTGTTTCTTTTGATACTTTCGATAAGGAATATGCTCGTGATGAGCTAAAAGCAGAGGGAATGTTCTGGGAAAAATATGACGACCAAGTGAAGGTCTATACGATTGGCGATTTCAAAAATCCAGTCTCTCGCGAAATATGTGGTGGCCCACACGTGGAACATACTGGAGTGCTAGGCCATTTCAGGATCAAGAAGGAAGAATCGAGTTCTGCCGGCGTGCGAAGGATCAAAGCGGTGTT
>JAZSPO010000100.1:0-1653 GCA_045537505.1 Candidatus Nanosyncoccus sp. | reverse complement strand
ATCAAAGGACACAAAGTGAGATCCCGCCATAAAGAACTGGCCGTGAACCGCTGTGTTGATCACAGCGATGACCTTCTTATAGTCAGATGCCTTGATCTTGAAGCTGTAAGCAACATCTACCACGCGACCACGCAGACCTTCCAGCTTGCCGTCCACATAAACCAGATCGCCCTTGTGCAGATCAAACTGATCGTTGTAGTAGGTCAGGGTTTGATTCCGATCTGGGAAATAAATGCGGACCAAGGACCGAACCGGAGCGATTGTCTCAGGAACAGTGGGCTCGATATCTACCTTTTTGGGCTCGTCATGAAACGCAAAACCGATAGGAAACTTCATATTCTTTTTCTCCTCTCTTTCTTCAATCCACTTATATATTTTCGTCATAATAAAATCGTCGGAATTCAATTCTCTCGCACGAAAGGTATCATCTATTGCTTCTTTTGGATGCTCTCTATAATATGCCTTCTTTAAGAATAACTTTCTCTTATGTTTTTCTGATAGCACATTACGTCACCTCCTTTTTGCTTGTGTCATCATTGTATCAAATTAACAGTCCAATAAAACAGCACCATTTAAAGTGCTGTAAAAGTACTTTTTTCGTGTTTGTAAAACGATGACAGACAAGTTGGATGTAATGAAAAATGTCCCTTGTGGTTGGGGACGAAAATGTTGGGATATCCCAAGGAGTGTCACAATTTGTGTACCTGTGGAGCAACTGCAAAAAAGTATGAATGTCCCAAGAAGTGTCCCTAGTGGTGGGCAGATCGAAGGGCAACAAAAAGATGGGATATCCCAAAGAATGTCACAATTTGTGTGCCAATTATGGGTGGTCGAAAGTAGGGTTGCTCCTCGGAATATCTATGCTGCTTTGCGTCCTGATGTAACAAGAAGTGTGACCGGATTTGGGCGTAATAGCGGAAATCGGCATTTTGCAAATCGTATCTCCCCCTTAAAGATTAATCATTGATAATTATCATATATCCTTTCCAAATCGTGTAGAAACCATATCATTTACAGGACAGGAATGCTGATAATCTGTTATTTTCTCAAAAAATATATGATTTTCCTTTAAATATGAAGTCAATGCAAAAATCTTGACAAGGTTACCTATCTTTACTAAATGATAAGATTTCGAGAGTTTTTGGCGGGAACTATCCTTTCGAAATCAACTGTCATTGCCAAAAATGTCCGGTCGTTCTTCGAAATAAACTGTCCTTTCGAAAGTAAACACGACCGGACACAACATCTTTCTTCTATGACAAAAAAGATGACTGTCGTTTCGAAAGCAGCAGAGGGCATCCAATCCCATCTCTCGAAGAGAGCATCATCTTCATATCGAAGAGAAAGCCATCGATCTTTCGAAGAGAAAATCATCAATCATCTCGAAGTGACAGTCAATCCATCATTTCGAAGAGAAAGCTATCGTCATTTCGAAAAGACAGCAATCATCATTTCGAAGAGAAAACCATCGTCATTTCGAAAAGAGAGCCAATCAATCATTTCGAAAAGAAAGTCCGGGCATCATTTCAAAACGATAGTTTTGTCTGCGATAAATCACTCATTAATCTAAAATAAATCTATGTGACTCATTTCGAAATGATCATAAATCTGTCATTTGGGAACGACACTCATAGAAAAAATATTCCCATAAGG
>JAZSPO010000016.1:0-8735 GCA_045537505.1 Candidatus Nanosyncoccus sp. | reverse complement strand
GAGAATAGCATCAAGCTTCGCCATTCCACCGAGGTAACCTTCCTCTGTCAGGATGCGATTCAAATTTGCCACAGTAGAGGTGAGCTCTTTGAAATCTTGTTTCAGAGTCTTTTTCGTACCGTCAGCTTTTTTCAGAGTACAGATAATGTCTTTTCCTTCAAATTCAAAATGTAAAGAACAGACTAGCTCCTGTCCCTTGTATAATGCATATTTACGACTCGAACTACCTGGATTAGTAATCAATATTAGTTTATTATCCATCAAAAACTCCTTATTTTGGATTTATTATATCATAAAAGCTGAAAGAAATCTGAGAAAAAGAGAAGAGAAGTATTAGCACTCTTGACACTTGAGTGCTAGATACATATAATATTATATATGGCAAAACGTGATTACTATGAGATTCTAGGAGTAAGCAAAAACGCTTCTGATGATGAGATAAAAAAAGCGTATCGTAAGCTCGCGATTAAGTATCATCCAGATAAAAACCCTGGGGATAAGGAAGCTGAAGAAAAGTTCAAAGAAATTTCCGAGGCACATGAAGTGCTCTCCGACAAACAGAAACGTGCTCGCTATGATCAATTTGGCCATGCCGGTGTCAATGGTGGTGCTTCTGGAGCGTATGGTAATCCGTTTGGAAATGGTAATCCTTTTGGAGCAGGCGGTTTTGGTGGACAGAATGGCACGTTTAATTTCAATGGCCAGGAAGTTCATTTTGATTTCGGACAAGGTGGCGGACTCGATGATATCCTAGGTTCTTTATTTGGCTTCGGTGGTGGATACGGTCGTCGCCAAAGAAGAGGTGCAGATTATCGTACGAATTTGACGATAGATTTCAAAGAAGCAATTTTCGGTGTGACAAAAGAAGTCTCAGTGGATGGAAAAACGATAAAACTCAAGGTTCCTGCTGGTATAGATGATGGCATGAGCATTCGTTTACGGGGTCGTGGTGGTCCAGCTCCGGAGGGTGTCCAAGGTGCAGAAAAAGGTGATTTGTACGTCGTAATTCGTGTAAAGCCTCACAAACATCTCACTCGAGAAGGGAATTTGATTCTATCAGAAGAAAAAATAAATATGGTCGATGCTGCTCTCGGCTGCGAAATTGAGGTTGAAACCGTGGATGGACCAATTACTATGAAAGTTCCGGCTGGCACACAGAGTGGTACGCCGTTTAAGTTGTCTGGGCATGGTGTTCCATATCGTCAGGACGGAGATCGTGGGCCGCATATCGTTACCATCATAGTCGAAACTCCGAAGAATCTTTCTCGCAAACAGAGGGAAATACTAGAAGAGTTCAAAAAAGCCAAAAAGCGTGGACTTTTCGGCTAAATCTAACGAAAAATGGTACACCCGGAGGGACTCGAACCCACGACCCTCTGTTCCGAAGACAGATGCTCTAATCCACTGAGCTACGGGTGCACAGATTACTTATTGTGTTTGCGTTTTTCGCTGTGCTTGTGATTATTGTTGCGATTTAATTTCGCGATACGAATTTTTGCCATGGGTCAATTATAACACTTTATCTTGGTTTTTGCTAGCTCAACTCTTGTTCTAGCATTTTACGAGTAATGTTTATATTCATTCCAGCCTCAGTATTGCCAGAAAGCACAAATTTCGCGACGAGATTTTCGACAGATTTCTGGACAATCCTTTTCATCGGACGAGCACCTAGTTCTGCATCATAGCCTTTTTCGACCAAGAGCTGCTTTGCACTGTCATCTAATTGGATGGTAATTTTTTGTGGCGCGAGAGTTTTGTTTACTCCTGCCAGAATCAAATCTAATACTTGCATACAATCGCTTGGAGAAAGTGGTTTGAACAAACATATTTCGTCGAAACGGTTGAGGAATTCTGGCTTGAACTCACCAGATTTCATGAGTTCGTCTAGAAATTCCTCTTTGTAGCTTTCTAATGTGTTCCCACTCGCGACAACATTTCTGATTTTTTCGGCACCAGCATTACTTGTTGCAATTACAATCGTATCTCGGAAAGAGACCTCACGGCCTTTTACGTCTCGCAGGATTCCTTCGTCTAGGAGCTGTAGCAAAGTGGTCAGTACTTGTGGATGAGCTTTCTCAATTTCGTCGAGAAGGACGACGGAAAATGGCTGCTTCATTACTTGGGCAGTGAGACTAAGTTCATCTTCTGCTCCATCTGCAATCAAACGCGAAACATCCGAAGCATTGACGAATTCATTGAGATCAAGACGGACAATATTTTTTTCGCCATCGAAATATACTTCTGAAATCGCTTTCGCCAGCTCGGTTTTTCCTACGCCAGTCGGGCCGAGGAAAAGATATGTACCAATTGGTCGGTTTTCGTTTCTGACACCTGCGGCCGCTCGGCGTAAAGCGTCGGAGGCAGTTTTCACAGCATCTTTTTGATCTACCATACGCTCATGAATTAGTTCTTCCATATTGAGAAGATTGTTGCGAGACGTTTCATCCTGGGCTTGTTGGACCTTCACGCCAGCTGTTTTTTCTATGGCTTGCTGGACACTTTCGGCCGAGACGAGATGATTACTATCTGCATAATCTCCAGCGGAATTGAGTAAGGAAACCGCTCTGCCGGGCATTTCTAAATCATGGACGTAACGTTCGCTGAGACGGTAGGCCTCTTTCAAAGCCCAGATATTATAAGTCACCTTGTGCTGGAATTCTAGGATTGGAACTTGGTCTTGCATAACTTTCATTGTTTCTTTTTCATTGGCTGGATTAACCATGATTTTGTTCAAGGCATTCGCAAGTGTACTTTTTTTGGCAGATACTTCGAGGAATTTTTGACGATTCAATGTCAGAATAATTCTCAGTCTTCCTGCTTCCAAAACTGGCAAGATAATATTTGAAATATCAAGACTACCAGTTCCATCTTCGAGGAAAAGTTGTGCATTATCCAGCCATAAGATAATATTTTTGGCCGAATATGCCTCGTCAAATATTTGCATGACCAGTCGTTCTATCTCGCCTTTTTGCGAGGCGGAACTGATGATTGCCGAAGCGTCGAGTTTGAAAATTTGACGGAACCTCAGGTTGCTAGGTAATTTAGCATCGGCATCCATCAATTGCTCGGCGAATGCCTGGACGATGGTAGAACGACCACTTCCTTCTGCACCGACTAGGGCGACATTTTGATTGCCGTTGTTCGTGAAAATTTGAATCATTTGGGATACTATTTCACGGTGTTCGGAAAGATGAATCTGGGTTTTCAGGCTAGTAATTCTCGTTTCAGAAATATTTTCTCCAAATCTTTGTAAGGTCGGAATGTAACCGAAGTTCAAATCACGAGCGATACCACCTTGGTGTGGATGTTTTTTGAGTCCACTGACGAGATTGTTGAGATAATTAAACCAAACGATCCCATCGAGCAAATCTTCCATGTCTAGTTTCATTCGTTTTAGGATAGTTTCGTGCATTGGATGCGAAGCAATTAGAGAAACAGCAATTATAGCACCATGTATTTCTTCGGATTTCGTACCGGAATAAATTTTGACTGCAGTTTGGAAAATATCTTTTGGATCTTCTGGAAGCTGTTGTGCGATTTCCATCAACATAGCTGGATGAACTCCGTAACGAACAGCAAGGAACTTTCCACTATTCGTCTTGGCTACAACCTTTGCTAGATCGGTCGTTTTTGGATTTTTCGGTAGATATGCGAGAACGTTATTGGATAGAATATTATTAATATTCAAGTCCGAGCTTTTCTGGGCTGGGACAGTTATTAATTCACTTTTCGTCCAATATAGTAGCATGATGAAAAAGATGCTGGCCGAGAAACAGAGCCATGCAAACTGGTTCTTCATTATCAGTAGAGTAATACCACCAGCGATTGTTGCGATGATTACGAACAAACAGAAAAATATAAAAGGACGATTTCCAATCTTCGCACCGAGACGAGCCTCTCGTGCACGTATCGAATTGTAATTAAAACTACTTTGCATCATAGAGTCATTCCCATTACTGTTAGTACAATTCCGGCAATAATTAGGAGTGGGAAAAACGGCCAAACGACCAGTATGAGTGTACCAAGTATGACCTCAATTAGGACGGCAATCCCACCAAATATGAGGATAAAAATTCTCGAGAAAAAACCGACGAACCGCGAAACTAATCGATCCATGAATCCAGATATACCACGAGCAGAGCTATTAGCCGAAATTTGGCGAAACGGTTTGAATAATGTTCCGACGAGCTGGCTAAAAGAAAAAAAGTCGGCCGAATCTTTCAATTTTTGTTTGAAACTGCTAGCAAAAAAAGACCAGCCACGTGAATACCACCACTGTACTAAATCGACCATGAACATATTTTTATTATACCATATGCGTTATAATGTCATTATGAAATCTCGCGTAAAAAATAAATCTGACCCGAGATATATTTGTGTTCAGGATCGTTTTAACAAAATAATTGAACAGCTGATACGAAAAGGTCGCTTGATGAAAACGAGGGCGAAAGGAATTAGTAGGAAAGCTAATGTTAATCCTTCGACATTTTATGACCATTATAGGGGAATGGATGACGCTCTAAAATATGTTTGTATCCGAATGGAAAAGGAGCTGAGAAAAATCAAAAAAGAAGTAGGAGATTCGTGCGATTTGGGGATTGTTTATCTGAAAATTTTTTATTTTATTTGGAAAAATAAAGATTATTATGGAACGATGATTCATTATAAAATGGATTTACCTCTTGTGAGAATAATGGAAATATTTCGTCCGATTATTTGTAGAAAATGGCGTCATTATAGCCAGACACATATCGAACAATCGTTTCGTATTTTGTGTGGGGAATTTTGTGGAATTATTTCTTATTGGGGACAAAAAGAAAAATTTGATGATGGGAGAATTAGTCATTACGTCAAAAAAATGACTTTATTGTCCCAAGATACTTGCGGTAGGCTACAAAATATTCAGAAAATATAATGCTTATGGTATAATATTCCTTATGGATGAGCAAGAGATACAACAGAAACGTCGCGATAACGAAGAAGAAGCGGCTGCAAATCGTGCCCGTATCCTTGGCTTACCTTACTTAGATACTAGAAAATTTGAAAATGATATTCCTCTCGTGGATGGCATGCTGACCAAAGAAGAGATGCACCGAGATTTTATGATTCCGTTGCAGAAGGGCGGAGAGGGCGAGCATTATCAGTTCATGGTGACAAGCCAGACTCCACGCAGTGTGATTGATAGCAAGCGAAAGGAATATTTGGACAAAGGCGAAAGAGCTGACTTTTTCCTCATTACTGATTCTGCATACAAAGTATTTATTTTGCGTTATGATCCGCCACAAGAAACGCATTACGATGACATTACTATCGCTGGAGAAGGTGATTCGGAAACTCTGGCAAGCGTGAGCAAGGTCCTAAATGAAGTGTCTACAGACAAAGTTTTTGACTATCTGCTGGACCAAGCTGATCGATTGGGGGCTTCCGATATCCATATTGAAAATTTACGTGATTCGATTCGTTTGCGTATGCGTGTAGATGGTCTTCTACATCCAGTGGCGACGATTAATCGTGATCGTTATCGTATTTTCATGGGCGAGCTTTCCTCGCGAGCGAATGTTTCTACGGCTGCGAAAACGCCGCAATCTGGACATATGCAAATGGACATCTATAGAGACGGTAGTACGCATCTTTTGAACATTCGTGTCGAGATGGTGCCGACGATGTATGGCCAAGACGCAGTGCTACGTTTGTTTAACTTCGATGAGACTCTTTTGAATCTTGATCTACTCGGACTTGGTGAGGAAGAGCGTGCGGAGCTAGATGAGGTCATTTCACATCCGCGTGGATTGGTGCTGATGGTAGGTCCGACTGGTTCTGGTAAATCTACGACTCTGTACTCAATTATCAATGCTTTGAATACTACCGATCGCAAAATAATTACACTTGAGGACCCAATAGAATATGGAATTACTGGTATTTCCCAAATTCCGATCAATACGACGGAAGGTGGAAGTTTCGCGGATGGTTTGCGTTCTGTTTTACGTCTCGACCCTGACGTTGTAATGGTCGGTGAGATTCGTGATGCTGATACGGCGAAAACGGCGATCCAGGCTTCGATTACTGGACACTTGGTACTTTCGTCTTTCCATGCGAACTCTACTTCGGCGGCTTTCTCGCGTATGATAGATATGATTGGTACGAACCCAATTTTCTCTTCATCGGTCCGTTTGGTGGTCGCACAGAGATTAGTAAGAAAATTAGCTGATAATAAACAGCCATACCAGCCAGATGAAGCGATGATGAAATATATTAATCGAGTCTTCGAGGGCGTTTCGAGGGAAATGTTGAAAGAAAAATACAATATCGACTTGGACCATGTTACCTTGTATAAGCCGGTTGCGTCAGAAGAAGTACCATTTGGCTACAAAGGAAGAACTGTTATCATGGAACAATTGGTGGTGTCGGAAAAAATCCAGGAATTTATTCGCGGCGATGTGAGCGATGTTAATACTAATGCGATCGAAAAAGCAGCCAAAGCAGATGGTATGTTGACTTTGGAACAAAAAGGACTGATATCTGCTTTGATGGGCGATACGACAGTTAGCGAGGTTTCTCGCGTCATTTAATTAGTGGCATTTATTATTTCTTCGGAGCAGAAATATTAGCTGGTCTCCCATATTCTGGGATAATGATTGGATGTTTAGTACCATGGTGATCGAACAGAGGAATATTTAGTTGGTCTGCCAAAGTATTGACTACACTAGCACCTATACGCAGCCCAGTAAAGCTCCCTGGACCAGACATGAAAGTGATTTCGCTAATATCGGACCAAGATTTGTGATTTTCAGTCAATTTCTCGTGGATGAAAGCATGTAGTTTTTCTGCCGTGTCGCGACCGAGCTCAGACTGGTATTCTTTTCCATTGAGACGTAATATACAAATTGGTGTAGATGTATCAAGGTATAATTTCATTTGATTTCCTCTGACATTATTATTTCTCTCGTTTCATCTTCTCGTAGATTAATTTTGATAACAGGATGGTTATTCGGTAAAACATTCTCGATTGACTCTCCCCATTCGATGACTGAGACGCTGTACTTTTCGGATATAGTTTCGGAAAGATCGTCTGATAACAAACCAGGTTCATCTAATCTATAGAAGTCATAATGCGAAAGAATACCGAATGATTCAGATGGTTTCGAGTCAGTAGATCTAATCGGAAAAGAATATCTTTTACAAATAGTAAAGCTTGGCGAGGTGACCGTGTCCTTGACTCCTAGACCTTCTGCTAATCCACGAGTAAAAGTCGTTTTTCCGACTCCCACATCGCCGATTAACTCGATGATAACTGGAGACGAATCGGTCTGGAATTTCCGAAGAATTTTTTCGCCAAAATTTTTTCCGAAATTTATTAACTCTGTTTCGCTTCCTAAGATCATATTCAAATACTAACATAAAAAAGAGGAAAGTCATAGCTGGAAGAATGCTAATTCCGCTTGTGTTTCGAATCGAAATCGATTATAATAAAACTATTAAATGGAGATTTTTTAATGGATAATAATATGCAACCATTCGCACCACAGCCTTCTAGTAGACCGGACAACCCTGTGCCGAGCCCTATTCCTAATCCGAGTACAGATAATCAGAATAATTTCGACAATGGAACTCCTTCTACAGAGCCAGTCGGAACAGGTACTACTGATGGACAAGATATGCAAAATATTGCCACAGCTTCTACACCATCGCTCGATCCACAGATTCCGCCAGCGATGACCCAAAACAATGGTTTTCGTCCTGGACAAACTGCACCATTATCGGCACAACAGGGGCAGCCAATGCTAAATAATACTGGTGTAAATCTTGAATCTCCAATTCTTGCTCCGACACATTTTGATGGTATGAAAGCTCCAGAATTTCCGAACCAGCAAACGAATGGTACAGCTTCATCCCACCAGTCGACGCTTACTCCAGAGCAACAAAAAACAAAAATGTTCGTCACATTATCTATTGTATTTGGTGCACTTGCTTTTGTTGGCATTATTCTTGGGATTTGGAGCCTGGTTTCGAACATTAGTACTTCGAACAAACTGAAACTCGCACAAGATGAACTTTCTTTCAAGAACTCGATTATCAACAAAATTGAAGAGGATACCGGAACGACGATTGTTTCTATTGATACAGTTCCAGAATACACAGCTGTAACGGGAAATATCTACATCTCTGAATGGGGAATTAAGTTCAAGATTCCGGATGATCTAGAAAACGTTTCTTATACGCTTGACCAGAAGTACCGTCCACAGATTTGTTTCGCAGCACACAAGTCTGGCATAAAATATTTCCCAGCTTTTGCTGATATTGACAAGAATCCAAAAGGCGTAGGTTGTGCTACGAGGGTAGCGACATACGAAGGAGATTCTGATAAAGATACAGGCATGAGCTTTGGCCAGAAGGTCTATACTTATGGTGACTACAACTATTTTTATAATGCTCCAGAGACACATTTTTCCGAGGATGCAGCAGAACAGGGTCTAGAAGATACAGCAGCCCAAATTGTCAAAAACATGATTTCAAACAATATTTCGCACTATCAGTAGAGCGATTGTAGCATTTATGAGCTTCTTTATGGTATAATAATGATGGGGATTTATTATTTATACTAATTATTTATATTATTTGTTAACCCGTTGATATCAGGAAAATATCAACAAAACAGAAAGGTACAATTATAAATATAACCATAATAATAATAACTACAATTCTAAGCATCGGTGCAGGCGCAGGTGTTGTTATTG
>JAZSPO010000018.1:0-4115 GCA_045537505.1 Candidatus Nanosyncoccus sp. | reverse complement strand
TTGATGTATAATACTACAGTTTAGCGAGGAAAGATTATGGAAGATAATATGATTAAGATTCGTGGTGCTAGGCAACATAATCTTAAGAATATAGATGTCGATATTCCGAGGGACAAGTTGGTTGTCCTGACGGGTCTTTCTGGCTCTGGGAAATCGAGCCTGGCTTTTGATACGATTTATGCCGAAGGCCAGCGTCGTTATGTCGAAAGTCTTTCTTCTTATGCTAGAATGTTCCTCGGCGTAATGGACAAGCCAGATGTCGATACGATTTCTGGACTTTCTCCAGCGATTTCAATTGACCAGAAATCGACTTCTCGTAATCCTCGTTCTACTGTAGCAACAGTCACCGAAGTATTCGATTATTTGAGGTTACTTTTTGCAAGGGTTGGTGTCCCACATTGTCCGATTTGTCATTCGGAAGTTTCGCGTCGGACTACTGAAGATATAGTGAATGAAGTCATGAAGCTTCCTCTTGGCAGTAAGTTAATTCTTCTAGCACCGATAGTTCAACAGAAAAAAGGCGAGTTTTTGCATATACCAGAACAATACCAGGCAAAGGGATTTTCACGTGTTCGCGTGGATGGCGTCGTCTATGCTATTGATGAATTTCCAGAACTAGCGAAGCAAGAGAGGCATGATATCGAAATCGTAGTAGATCGTTTCGTACTATCTTCTGACCTATTATCACGTATTTCTGGGAGTATTGAGCAGGCTCTGGAGCTCGGACAGGGTATTATCCAATTACTGAAAATAACAGATAATTCTACTTCGCTTAGTGAAAAAGGAAGTATAAACAAGGAAAATTCAGAAGTGCTGACTTATTCGCAGCGTTATGCTTGTCCAAACCACCCAGATGAACTGATTCCAGAATTGGAGCCGAGACTTTTTTCTTTCAACGCTCCACAAGGTGCCTGTCCGACTTGTACTGGTCTGGGAACGAGATTAGAAATTGATCCAGAGCTTGTTTTTAATCCGAATTTGACGATTGCAGAGGGTGGAATTCGTCCATTCAATCGTGTCACACAAGATTCTTGGTGGCTAAAAAGACTCGATGCAGTGGGACAAAAAAATGGCTTCTCAGTTCATGTGCCGATCCGTGATTTATCAGAAGATGCCAAAAGAATGATTCTATATGGAACTGGAGACCAAAAGTACACAGTGAGAATTGCTGGTTCTGGAAAATGGAAAGAGGGTGCTGTTTATGAATCGACCTATGAAGGAGTGATTCCGACTTTGGAGCGTCGTCATCGTGAAACAGATTCTGAGTTTATTCGCAAAGACATTGAGCGATTCATGAGGGTTCGCGAGTGCCAAACTTGCCATGGTGCTAGATTAAAACCTGTGGTTTTGGCCGTTACGGTCCACGATTTGAATATTATTGATATGTGTAATCTGGATGTGGATGCTACTTTGGAAGTGCTCAACAAAGATTTGCAATTCACAGAGGAAGAACACCAGATTGCAGATCCGATCCTGAAAGAAATTCGAGAAAGGGTACAGTTCATGCAGGATGTCGGTCTGGGCTACCTCGAACTCGGACGTGCTGCAAATACACTTTCCGGTGGTGAAGCACAACGCATTCGTTTGGCAACGCAGATTGGCTCTGGTCTACAAGGAGTCTTATATGTTTTGGATGAGCCATCGATTGGTCTTCACCAGAGAGATAATGACAAGCTAATTGCGACTTTGAAACATTTACGCGATCTGAAAAATACAGTTCTAGTGGTCGAGCATGATGAAGATACAATGCTTTCTTCGGATTATATTATTGATATCGGACCTGGGGCTGGTGTCAATGGCGGAAAGATTGTCGCAGCTGGAACGCCAGCAGAAATAATGAAAGATACGAAATCTCTGACTGGGCAATATTTGTCTGGGAAAAAGACTATTCCTGTTCCCAAAAAACGTCGTAAAGCGAAAAAGGATCAGTACCTCGAGATAATTGGTGCACGCGAAAATAATCTCAAAAATATCAATGTCAAATTCCCACTCGGTGTAATGACTGTAGTATCCGGCGTGTCTGGTTCTGGGAAATCGACTTTGGTCAATGATATTCTCGCGAATGAATTACTCGCGAGGTTACATCGAGCACAAACTGTACCTGGTGCACATGATAGAATCGATGGTATCAAAAATCTGGATAAATGTATTGTGATTGATCAGAGTCCGATTGGTAGAACTCCACGTTCCAATCCAGCGACATACACTGGCGTTTTCAACCAAATTCGTGAGTTGTTTGCACGGCAGCCAGAAGCAGAAGTCCGTGGGTACAAGGCTGGGAGGTTTTCTTTTAATGTCAGAGGTGGACGCTGTGAGACTTGTCAGGGTGATGGTGTCAATAAAATCGAAATGCATTTTTTACCAGATGTTTATGTGACTTGTCCAGCCTGCCATGGGAAAAGATACAATCGCGAAGCTTTGGAAATCAAATATAAGGACAAAACAATTTCTGATGTTCTCGACATGACGATCGACGAAGCAGTAGAGTTTTTTGCCAATATTCCATCGATTGCTCCGAAACTGAAGACGATTCAGGAAGTAGGTTTGGGTTATATCCGTCTTGGCCAGCCAGCGACGACTTTTTCTGGAGGGGAAGCACAACGTATAAAATTAGCTACAGAATTATCTCGTAGAAGTACAGGAAAAACTCTCTATATCCTAGACGAGCCAACGACTGGACTACATACAGCAGATGTCAAAAGGATGTTGGAAATTCTGAACAAACTTGTCGATGGTGGAAATTCCATGATTATTATTGAGCATAACTTACATGTGATAAAATCTGCTGACTGGGTAATTGATATGGGGCCGGAAGGTGGCCAACACGGCGGCACGATTATAGCAGAAGGAACGCCAGAAGATTTAGCAAAGTCGGCAAAAACTCCGACTGGCCAGTATTTGAAGATGTATCTTGGTAAAAAATAATATTCCCTTGTCTCTTGCATTTTTGCCAAAAATAAGGTAAAATATATTGAAATTAGAAGAAAAAGGAAATAATATGTCTGACAATAAATTGTCTTTAGAAAAACGTACTTTGACTGGCAAGAAAATTGCTGGCTTACGTGCTGAGGGCTTGATTCCATCTGTTGTTTATGGTGAAGGCGATCCAGTTCTAGCACAATCTGCATATAATGATACAGAAAAAGTTCTCCGTAGTGCTGGTTACCACTCGACAATTGATATTGATGTTGCAGGAAAGAAATCTATGGCTATTGTGAAAAATATTGCTGTCGATCCTGTTTCTAGAAAGATCATAAATGTCGAGTTCCAGGCTGTATCTGCTGACAAACCTGTCGAAGCGATTACACCAATTACCATCGAGAACTTTGATACATCGGAAGCAAACAAATTGCACTATACATTATCACAGGTCATGGAAGAGATTGAGATTAGGGCGAAGCCTGCCGATCTTCCAAAGCAACTCTTGGTCGACGCGTCGAAACTTGCAGATCTTGATGACAAGATTACAGTTTCTGACATTGTACTCCCACAAGGTGTAGAAATTGCTGATAAAGAGCTTGATCCAGAACAGGTCGTCGCAAGTCTATACGACCCAGCTGCAGAAGCTGCAGCACGTGAGGCTGAAGAGGCTGCTGCTCGAGAAGCTGCTGCTGCAGAAACGGAAGCTGCTGATGTTCCATCCGACAATGGCAGCAAACCAGAGACTGAAGAAGCTGCTGGCGAAGCGACTGAAGAAGCAAAAGAATAATCTGCTGACTTTTATCGTAATAAATAATGGAAACTAGTCACTAAAAACGGATTTTACCTTATTGGTAGAATTAGAAAACACCTTACGCGTACCGTTTAGTCGGGCACAGTAAGGGTTTTCTAATTTCTGCCAATCAGGCTAAAACCACGGTGACTAGTTTTTTTATTATTAGATAAAAGTCAGCAGAGATTACTTCTTCTTCAGTGCTTCGCAGTTTGCAATCAGTCTGGTGCGGAATGCGTCTTGGGCTGCAGAACGATTGTCGTTGTTACCTTTCCAGGCTTCTAGAGCAGGAGTCTGCAATGCACGAGAGAATGAGAATGTGACTGGCCAAGGGAATGGACCGTTATTAATGACGGCTTGGAGATTGTTCGTTGCTTGTTCGACACCTTGTCCGCCTGATAAG
>JAZSPO010000120.1:0-2338 GCA_045537505.1 Candidatus Nanosyncoccus sp. | reverse complement strand
CTCGGCGTAACAGAGTAGTTTTTTTCACTCTATACTCTAATTTTATTCTCCAACTGAGTTCACGGCAGCAAAAGGTGAATAAATCTAGTCGGTCTGTGCCGGAATTAGCAGTTCCGTACTCGACCGTAGATTTATTCACCTTTTGTCTGGTTCACTCACATCGAGAATAATAATTAGAGTATTATCGTGAAAAAGATAACTATCGTCGATGGCTCTGTGACAGGAACTACTCTTTCCAATCTAGCAAACTATCAAGACACAGATTACACTCACGAACATACCTATTTTGGTAATGGCAATGGGCCAAGTGGCAGCCTAACTACTGTTGGTACTACCTATCAAACCACTACTTACGATGGAGAAGCCCAAAAGATTGGTACATACTATAATTTCCAAGCTGCAACAATAGGAACTGGCGCTGCACTGACAGACGATGGTGAGCAAGCACCGGACAGTTTTTGTCCAAATGGCTGGCAATTAGCAATTGGAGGTAATCAAAATACTAACAAAGCATTTAAGGCATTGCTCAGTAGTTATAGTATTGCAAACAACAATACTGGATCTATTGCAGGTCGAAGCTATCCCCTATCCTACCTACTCTCTGGCAACTACTACTGGTACTACGGTAGGTTGAGCCATTTAGGTAGCTACGGAAACTGGTGGTCTAATACCATCGAGGGAGGAGGACGCGCCTACTATTTGACTATCGGCGAGGATGGCATTTATGCCGATGATAACTACGGTATGGACCTCGGTTTTCCTCTTCGCTGCGTCTCCACCTATTTGTGCACTTTTGGAACAAATCTTTATTGGTATTATCTTTTCACGATAATACTCTAATTATTATTCTCGATGTGAGTGAACCAGACAAAAGGTGAATAAATCTACGGTCGAGTACGGAACTGGTAATTCCGGCACAGACCGACTAGATTTATTCACCTTTTGCTGCCGTGAACTCAGTTGGAGAATAAAATTAGAGTATGGAGTGAAAAGAGATTATTTAATCAGGCAGTGTTAAAATCTCGTAGCCATCTTCTGTGACCAGAATTGTATGTTCACAATGACAGCCGAAACTTCCATCATTCATCACGACTGTCCATCCACTGCCATCATCTGCGACATGATTGGCTGGCTTTCCTAGAGACGACATCGGCTCGATGCAAAGCGTATCTCCGACCTGTAGTTCGTAGCCATGTCCACGTCTGCCATAGTTCGGAACATCTGGAGGCATGTGCATTTTGTCTCCGATAAAATGTCCGACATAGTTTTCAATTACACCTAGGTGGCCCTTCTCTAGTGTTTTTTGTACCGCATAGCCAATATCTCCCAGATGATTACCAGGTTTCACCATCTCGATTCCCTCATAAAGTGCACTTTCAGTTACAGAAATCATCTTTTTGACTGCGGGAGAACCTTTGCCACCAACCAGCATTGTGAAGGCAGAATCTGTATAGTACCCCTTGTATTTTATTACCATATCAAAAGATACCTTGTCGCCTTCTTCCAAGATATAATCACTTGGGATACCATGGACCAACTGTTCATTTACAGAAATACAAATTGCTCCTGGAAATTTTTCCTCTAGCTCGTCGTAAGCGACTTCCGCACCTCTTTTTTTCACTTCTTTTCTGACCCACGCGTCGATTTCTTTCTCTGACATTCCAGGCTGGACATAGTTTTTTAAGTCCCTCAGTAAATTACCGAGGATTTTTCCGCCCTCTCGCATGGCAATAATTTTTTTATTCTCCATAGCTCTTTTCTCGTTCTAGTGCATCATTTTCTATTGCATCGGCTTCATCATCACGCCAAACTTGTGGAGCCGGACTAATCTTCTGAACAATTTTTGTGATACGTTTCGTGACATCCTCAAAACTTCCAGTTCCATCGACTTCAAAAACCGGCACACCTTTTTCCTTTAACAGAGGTAGAATTGAACAAATATTTTGTTCAAATATTTTGAAACGTCGTTCTACGACTGTCATCGTGTCGTCCGTCCGGCCACGTTCTTGGATACGCTTGAGCAATTCTTCTTTCGGAACGTTCAAAATAATTGCAGCATTTAGACTGCCGAAGAAATCTCTTCCTTTTTCTTCTAATAATATCTCGACTTGTTTCATGTCGCGTGGATATCCATCGAGGACGATTTCCATTCCCTCTGCTCTGGCGAAGTCGATTTGTTTGTTCATCAATTTGACAACTTCGGCATCCTCGACGAGCTCACCTTTGTTCAGAATATCATCGAATTCTCCCGTATCTCGAAGCACTTGTCCGACCGATAGCCAACGCCAGCCATATTTGTCTGCAATCATACGTCCTTGTGTACTCTTTCCACTCCCTG
>JAZSPO010000067.1:0-4546 GCA_045537505.1 Candidatus Nanosyncoccus sp. | reverse complement strand
GATTCCGTTATCTTGGCTACTGTTCGCCGAAACTTTTTCGTGTAATTTTATCCCTGGTCCGAACCAGATAATATCAACTAAAGTAAGAACCACACCAATCGTGAGCAAAGGAATATTCAATTTTTCTGGCAATTTATAAAGGAAGCGGCTTTTCTTTGGCGGTTTCACCATTACCCAAGTGAACATAAACGCCCAGAAAAACGGAATCCACATCATATTAAAGAGCAACCCCATTCCGAGATTTAACTCACCAGTCGCGTTCATTGGCGAAATCGCTGAGCAAATCAGCCCGATTACTATACCAAGAATGAAAATCGTCATATGTAGCTTAAATGCCACGTTTCTGCGTTCTGTGCGATTGTCTTTATCTTTGATAAAGAAATACGACATATAGTTTAGTGCGAAGAAAATTCCTACCACGCCAGCCGCACCTATGATCGCCAAAATAATCTGGAGAGTCGTAGCGAATCCTGGGTCCAATGCTGCGAATACGTTTCCCCAATCTCCTACACCGAAAAAACCACCGAGCATGAAATAGCCAATCCCTTGCACCAACTGTGCTCCCATCAACTGTGTCAAGAACAACCTCAATGTTGGCCCCATCTTTTTCACCTTGATTAGGACAATGAGAAGTGTAATTCCAATAATTGCATTGATGATCGAGGCACTGCCGCCATGGTACATGATTTTACCGAAAGTCGATAGATTATCTGGATTAATAAGGCCTACATTATCGACAGCTCCAGCAGAAAAAATAGAAACTTTGTCGCCATAGGCATAATATGTCAAAAAATGTAAAAATTCATGAAATGGCACAGTCAAAAAAATCGCGAGAAGCCCCGTCGCAATACAGTTTAATAGTGAAAAGTCTTTGTAATTTATAGAAGTATTCTCGTTATGCATAATTAATTATCATTGTATAGACGAAAAAGGCTATAGTCAATATGTGTAAACTTCGCTGCTTTACGCCAATTTTGAAACTATTTTCGTAACTAGGAATACAACCATATTGACGATTACGACGGTTGCTCCGGTCGGTGTGTCAATCAGATATGATATAGCTAATCCGATGGTAAAGTTCACTACAGAAATAATCGCAGCAAGAATAGCCGTTCGTCTAAAAGATTTGGCAAATTCCATTGCGATTAAAGTTGGGAAAATAATCAAACTAGAAATTAACAAGGCACCAAGCAACCTCATGCCGAGCACTACGATGACGGAACAAATGATTGAAAAAATAGCATCGTAATAATCTGTTTTGATGCCACTTGCTCTGGCAAATTCTTCATCGAAAGTAATAGCGAAAATTTTGTTTTGTAAGAAAACATAGAGAACGACAACAATCATACTAGAGGCGATGCTCAGCCATACATCTCCCCATCCAACAGCTAGAATACTACCGAATAAGTAGCTGTTTAGATCGATATTTACTCCTTCCGATAGAGAAATTGCCATTGTCCCTATTGCCAAGCTAGAGGCAGAGAGGAGTGCAATCATAGCATCGCCGTTGACTTTTCTATTTTTGCTCAACCATAAGATCATGAAAGAAGAAATAATGACTATTGGAATGGCAAAATATAAAGGTGAAAAGTTCAGGACAGTAGCCACTGCGAAAGCGCTGAAAGCTACATGGGATAGTCCATCTCCTATCATCGAATTTTTACGGAGCACTAACGATACGCCAACCAAGGCCGCACAAAGTGATATTAGAATACCTACGATCAGGGCTCTCTGGATGAATGGATATGACAACATTTCTAACAGCCAATTCATCGGAAACTCCTCAGATAACTTGCTGTATCTTCTATTTTCACATCTCTTCCTGTGATTGCAACAATCTTGTTTCCAATCAAATCATCAATGTCCAAGTCATGGGTAATCATCAGTATTGTTAGGCCGTCTTGGTTCAATTCTTTGAGAATTTGGTAGAAATTCTGTCGTGATTTTTGGTCGAGATTATTCGATGGTTCATCAAGAATGAGGAGTTCTTTCGTCGCTACCAGTGCCCTGCCGAGCAATACCTTTTGTTTTTGCCCACCAGACAATTCCATGAAACTTTTGTTCTTGATTCCAGAGATATTGAGTCTCTCCAGGATTCGATTACCCGCTTCTTTATCTTCTTTCGTGTAAAAAAACCTTGGCCCTGCTTTTCCAAGTGTGCCAGATAAGACCACTTCCTGGACTGTAGCTGGAAAATTACCATCCACCTTCATTTCTTGTGGCAGAAAACCTATATTGCTCTGTCTAATCCCATCACGAAACCAAATCTTCCCAGAGTTCAGTCGCAAAAGTCCGAGGATAGTTTTCACTAGAGTACTTTTTCCAGAGCCATTAGCTCCGACGATACAAGCAAAATCACCTTGGTCTACACTGAAATTCACATTTTCCAAAATAGTATTCTTGCCGTAGCAGATTTTCACATTTTTGAGCGAGAGAATTTTCTTATCCATCTTCTGCCTCTATTCTAAGACCTTTCTCAGTACATCAATATTACTTTCCATGATATCTACATAAGTCGTACCGTTTTCTAGATCTTCCTTCGAGATATTATGTGCCGAGTTCAGAACTTGTACCCCTGTTCCTGTTTCTGCTGCGATAAGATCTGCAAGTTTGCCAGATGACATTTCGATTTTCAGTATCGTTTTTATCCCTTTGCCTTTTATTTCATCTACCAGAGCTGCAATAGTACTGCTACTTGCCTCGGTTTGTTCTGCACAGCCAGGAAAAGCAGCCACGTAATTCAGCCCATACTCATCTACGAAATAACGAAATGGAAAACGATCGGCGAAAATCAGCTCTTTGCGACTACTTGTTTCGACTACTGATCGAATTTCCTGGTCTATTTTCTTTATCCTCTCAATATATTTGTCGGCATTTTGCTTGTAAAAACTTGTCTTCTCTGGTTCAATGGTGCTTAATCTCGCCTCTATTCCCTCTATCATCTTGATAGCATTAAGTGGGCTAGTCCAGATATGTTCATCATATTCAGCTTCATCCGTCTCTTCTTCATTCTCTCCACTATCGTCGTCCTCCATTATCTGGTCGTTTTCCTCTGTTTTTGGCTCTACAAAATCCATCAGTCGGAGTGTGTTTTCGCGTTTTATCTCGTTGCTTTCAATCAGTTTTTCGACCCATTCATCCGATTCGCCACCGATATAAATAAATAGTTTCGCTTTTTCAATAGCTATGATGTCGCTCGGAGTCGGTTCGAAACTATGAATATCGGTGCCAGGCTTCAGTAGCATTGATACGGATTCTTTATCGTCTGTTATCGCCCTTGCAAAATCATAGCCAACAAAATTCGTCGCAATTATTTCTGGCTCTCCCCTGTTTTTTATTTGCTTAATAACGAAAAATCCCAGAAGAACCAAGCAAACTAGTACCACTAATACTATAAGAATCTTTTTCAGTGATGTCTTATTTTCCATTTTTCTGGCACCTTTCGCAATTTCCATAAATCGTCATGTTTTTCTTTTCTATGAGAAAATGATGTCTGTCTTTTAGGTGGTCGGACAATTCATTGAATAGTTCACAATCGGAATGAATGATTCTCCCACAGGATTCACACTTGAGGAAACAATGACCTTTTTTATGACATTCTTTCACAACTCGATAATAAATCGTTCCATTCGCCTCTGGGAGTTTTATAATTTCCCCATCTTGGACAAGTTGCTGGAGTATTCGATAAATAGTCGTCAGACCAATACTGGCGTCTCTTCGCACGAGCTTAGCAAAGAGTTCTTTTGCAGTGAAATCTTTTCTCTGTTTTTTCAAAATATCTGCTACCAAATCTTTTTGCTTCGTTTTGTATGGTTCTCTCTGTTTTTCTGCCATTTTTGTCCCTTTTACGATAAATATGAAAACAATTTCCATTTTTAATTATACTACAAAAATAAAAATAGTCCGAAAAAATGATAAAATAAGAGAATGAATATTCTAGCAATTGAGAGTTCGTGTGACGAAACTGCAGCCGCAATAGTGTCTGGAGACCCAAATTCAGACGCTGGTCTTTCCCTGTTATCAAACGTTGTTGTTTCGCAAATTGATATTTTCAAAGCATATGGTGGCGTAATTCCGGAAGTTGCAGCACGCTCACATCTCGAGGCGATTCTCCCTGTTATTCATCAGGCCTTCTCTGATGCTGGTTTTATCAAAAATGGAGAAGCTGGTCGTTCTATTGATGATTGGTCAAAAATCGATGCCATTGCTGTCACCCATACTCCCGGTTTACTTGGTTCCCTTTTGGTGGGTACTCTGACAGCGAGGACTCTAGCAATTTTACATGATAAACCACTTTATGCTGTTCACCATCTAAAATCACACATATATGCGAACTGGCTTCCTGGAACAGATGAAAAATTCGATGTTCCGGAATTTCCTCTTCTTTCCCTGGTGGTATCTGGCGGTCATACCCAGATTATTAGAATGAAGGAGCACAATCATTTCGAAATTATTGGCACCACCCTTGATGATGCGGTGGGAAAGTCGGATCGTAGCCATGTCGTTCTGTGAGCCAAGGAGTTGAAAGGCAGAGTTGTTTTCCTAA
>JAZSPO010000073.1:0-4447 GCA_045537505.1 Candidatus Nanosyncoccus sp. | reverse complement strand
TAGAGCAGCTCCGTCCTAAGGAGAAGGTTGTGAGTTCGACTCTCGCCCGGGCTACCATCATCTGACCAGGAAAAATACCACCGCGAAGGAGATGACCAGAAACGGACCGAAGTAGATTCTGCTGCTCTTGGTCTTTATTTTTTTAACAATACCGAAAACACTGGCGGCGAAATTGGATAGACAAAGCACCAGCAAAGCCGCTTTCCAATCGCCCAAAATCAGAGAAATCGGCAAAGCCAAGAGCCAATCCCCCCCTCCGACTGCTTTTTCGCCAGAAATAATATACAGTGCGAAATAAGTCCCAGCCAGAATCGCCATCGAGCCGAGTAGATTGAGAAAAGATGGAATAGCATCCTGGAGAAAATTCCCATTCATCGCCATGTAGCTATACTTCAGGCAGACCAAGAAAACGGCCGATAGGTTCAGGGCGACGAGAATAATAGTCGGCATCCTGCCCCATTTTCCATCATAGATCATGACAATCCACATTAGGACCAGAGAAGCCGCGATGGCGAGGATCATGCCGGCTGTAATTATATCGAAAACGAAGAAGGAAGACCTGTATATTATTTCTGGCCAAAGCATGATTCCGAGGCCGACGAAAGCTAGGCCGAGCGAAACTTCGGACAAGATTTCGGCATAGCCGATTTTTTTGTGGCATTTTTTGCAGCGACCCTTTTGGTGGAGCCAGGAGAAAATCGGAATGTTCTCGGAAAAAGATAGCTGGTGCCCACAGGAGAGACAGACCGACCTTTTTCCGATTTTTTTCACCTTGGCATTCTTTTTTCCGACTTCCCAAATTCGCAATCTCCAGGCCTGGCAACAGGCGAAACTACCGAAAATCGCTCCGATACAGAAACAAATGATATAAAATATTATCTCGACGGTCTTGATTTCCATAAGCTCATTATACCACTTTTGCCCAAAATCAGGTTTTTAGCATAATAATCTTGCAAAACTTTTCCGACTATTGTAAAATTAGGGTAAGCGTTTTATTAAATAAGGCCTCCTGGGCCACGCTATAAGAGAGGATTATATGCCAAAAAATATACAAAATTCAAAAAGAGGCTTTACGATCATCGAAGTCGTGTTGGTGCTCGCTATCGCCGGTCTTATTTTCTTGATGGTCTTCACAGCTCTTCCAGCTCTCCAGAGATCGCAGAGGGACACAGCTCGTCGTGATGATTTGTCGAGATTTCTGACTCAGATTACCAACTACCAGACGAACAACCGTGGTAAATTACCGGGGACAGGTGAAAGTGTCGCAGCACAAGCTGTTACAAGCTACGCAAATTTCATAATTAATTACTTATGGGCGAATGGTGACCAGTTCATTGATCCAGATGGAGAACTTTATACAATCGGCGGTCTTTGTCCAAAATTTGGCGATAATACTAACAAAGTAGGTAATCAAAGTTGTGATCAGGATGCAGGTGGAATTGCAGATGTAAATAACTCCTCTAGTTTAGCTAATATCTTACCATCTTCTGATCCGCTCGTAGTTAATACATTTGCAGCAGATGCTGCTACTTCCTGGGACGGTGTCAGTACTCCGACAGCTGATCAGCTCAAAACCACAGATGTAGATACTGCTCTATTCAATCATGCAATCTTCCTCTATCAATTTGCAAGGTGTGAAGGAGAAAAAGTAGTATTAGGCAATGGTGCACGTAACCTCGCTATCCAGTTCAAGCTGGAAGGTGGTGGTATCTTCTGTGGCCAGGTCTAATCAATAACTTAACATATAATCATCTAAATCCCTCCTTTCGGAGGGATTTTTGTTATGGTTGTTGTTACTTTTAGCGATAGATATTATTTTTTCAGGCGATAATAGATGCTTGGGGCGAAACGCACTGGGGCCAGGGCTTTCTGGGCAACCTTCTCCATGCGGACTAGATTGTTGTTTCCGAAAACTTTTTTCATCTTTTGTGAACGAAAATTCGATACGGATAGGACTTTCTCGATCTTGAATCCAGTCTTCTTGAATAGGTTTTCGATATATTTCGGATGGTAATTATAAAAGCCGTCTTTGTCCACCTCGGATAGATTTGCCACATTCTTGTCGAAAGGAGAAATATCGGTCTTCCCTCGCCAGTATCGCACCATCCTCGGCAGCGTCCTCTTGTTCGCGACCTCTATGACTGCGACACCTCCTGGCTCTAGGATTCGATACAATTCTGCTAGGACTTTGTCCATGTCTTTGAAATGATGGGTCGCACGGATCATCATGAGAGCAGAAAACTCGCCGTCCTGGAATGGTAATTTATAAATATCGCCTTGTACGGTATGCAATTTTTTTCCTCGTTCTTTTTTCGCCTGGTCCAGCTCTGTCTGGCTGTAATCAAACAACGTAGCATCTTCTGTCCGAGGGAGATATTCATCGGCCAGTCTGCCATACCCTCCAGCAATATCGACGAACTTTCTCATCTCTTTTGGCAAAAGCTTGCGAATCGCCATGCGATCTGCCATATCCTCGTATTTTCTATCTGCATCTTCCCAAAAAATTTTCTTGTAATCGTAGCCATTATAGTCGGAAATGACTTTTTTCTTCTCTTTACTCATAGAGTATATTATAGCATGAATTGGCAGAAAAATTGCCTATGCAACAAGATATTGCACTAGACGTTCTTGAACAAGACTTTCTTCACCTTCTTGATAATCGGATCGACTTCTGGCAAGTTCAGGAAGTACCCTGCCACGATATAGGCGACGATGGATGCGACCGATATGAGCAAGAATTTTGGCAAAGTCGCAAGGATCGAGACGTCAGTAGAACGTAGTGGGAAGAATTTCGTCAGCGAGTATGCGACTGCACCTGTAATTACCGAAGCAAGGAGCATTTTGGCCATGCCTTTATAAAAAGACCTGTTCATGATCTTGTGTCCACTTTTCTTGTTTAGTAGAATTAGAAGAATTGCGATTTCTAGGATAGCGCCGATCGATTGAGCATAGCCCAGACCTTCTGGGCCGAATCCCCAAATCGTGAACAAAACTGCCAGCAGCGTCGAAAAGCCGATCGCTATAATACTGATGATGAAGGGGGACTTGGTATCCTGGTGGGCATAAAATCCACGCGATGCAATATGAAAAACCGAGCGCGCGAAAATTGCAATCACGAGGGTCGCCAAAACGGAAGCGATCAGCGGATCGCCACCATTTTTGATGAATGACACGACATATCCACGAGCGAAGTAGGCAATGACGGCGACCGGCAAAGATATCCAAATAATAGTCCTCAGAGCTGACCGAAAAGTCGCATGGAATTCTTCTTCTTTTCCTTCGCCGAGGTCTTCTGTCATCTTCGGAAAAAACGCTGTCGAAATGGCGACACCGATTAAGTTAATCGGCATCTGGTGGAGAGCAGTCGCTTGCTGGAAACTACGCATAGCACCCGCTCCCATACGAGAGGAAAGATTCGTATTGACAATAGTGTTAATATAGTCAATTCCCTGGTCCAGGGACCGAGCCGGAAGCAGACGCAAGACAGAGCGAAAGCCATGGTTCTTCCAGTTGATCTTGAACTCGTAGTCGAAACCGAGACCGAATAGTCCGATGAGAGAAATCAGAAGCTGCAAAATCGCACCGAATACCACGCCGATCGCGACACCCATGATTCCCCCTTCGAAAACCTGTATTCCGAAGATATTGATACCATTCGTGAAAAAGACTATTCCTATCAAAATGCCGATATTATAAACTGCCGGAGCGAGAGCATAAAACACGAAACGTCCGACTGCCTGTTGGATAGAGGAAAGCACAGTCGCGATAGACATGAGGAAAGGATTGATCGCAATCACACGCATCATGTTGATCGCTAGAATCGTCCCCGGCTCGTCCAGACCAGGTCCGACCACGTAACGAACGAGCGGATCGGCAAAAATGATTATGAAAATGGATGCGACGAACGTTATTAGAGCCATCAAATTCAACAAGGAACTAGATAATTCCCAAGCCGATTTTTTGTTTCCGGTAACCAAACGTTGGTTGAAAACTGGGATGAACGAGACCGCGAGAGCTCCGGAAGTCAGGATGAAGAACATGAAATCTGGAATCGTGAAAGCGGCCGTATAGGCATCTATACCAGTCGGATAAGTATCGAGATAGTAAGAGTTCAGCAGGCGGTCCCTGAAAATTCCGAGCAGAGCAGAAACGAGAGTAGAACTCGCCAAAATGACAGCCGATGCTTTGATCGAAAGTCTAGCGTTCGCGAGTGCCACAATAGATTTGAATTTCGGAGTTCTCATTGATATTATTATATCACTTTACAAGCAATAAATTCGTCTATGCGTGTAATTTCGCACTGGTTGGCAAAATCGCACCTTTCATCAACTCTGGAATATCCGACTCTTCGAGGGTTTCTTTTTCTAGCAATGCCTCGGCGAGCTTGTCGAGCACTTTTCTGTTAAGTCGGATCGTAGCCATGTCGTTCTGTGAGCCAAGGAGTTGA
>JAZSPO010000038.1:0-11206 GCA_045537505.1 Candidatus Nanosyncoccus sp. | reverse complement strand
AGTACCTGCCACAGAGCCATCGACGAATTGATGATAGAAAATAGAGCAAATCCTTACCAATTGTTACTACCAAGGAGTATAAGCTTGGCCAAACGGCCTTGAGTGTCTCCTTGGAGTAATGCTAGTGGATTTATCCGTTTCTGGGCTAGACAAGTCGTGTCCAGAAAAACAATGCTAGTGGATTTATCCGTTATTGGTGGATTTGCACTATTCTATTCTCAGTTGGAGAATAAAATTAGAGTATAGAGTGAAAAAAATAACAAAAACTAGCGTTTCTTTTCTTTTACTTCGTTGCGTCCAAGATTCTTTTTCGTCTCTGTAAAAACGACATGTTTACGAAGAACAGGATCGTATTTGCGAAGCGACAATTTGTCTGGCGTATTCATCGTATTCTTTTTTGTATAATAAGCACGAATACCAGATTCCTCTGACACTAATCCCACAAGTTTTCGTTTAGTATTATTCTTTTTTGCCATATTGTGTTTTATTTTATCACAGATTAGAGATTTTGTAAACAAAGATTTTCGATTTAGAACTCGATGTGTGATTTTAGCCAATTTTGGAGATCTTCGTCATTGTTATAGTATTTGGCGTCTTCGTCTTTGTCGGCACTGAGATAGCTTGTAATCTTCCCATTTTCCACTATGATGATCGATGGGAAGTATTTCACGTATTCTCTAATATTTGTCTCTTTTGTTTCTGGCCAAAGAATTCGATAGTAGGTGAATTTCATGCTATCTGGAAAAGAATTCATCATCTCTCGCATTTTTGCAGTCGTAATACATCCCTCATTATCCACCATGAGCACGAAGGATTTATTTTCTCTAATGAGCTGCTCGTAGTCTGCTCGGTCTATATCCTTGGCCTCTGTTGTCCCATAATATCCCTCTTCTAATCGAATCTTTCTTAGATTTTCGTTTTTAGGGAAATAGAGAAAACAGATCAAAATTACAGCAGCTAGCAAAATAGTAGCACAAATTATAATGATTCCCTTTTGCGACTTGTGCTTGGAATTATTTTCGATTTTTCTCTTTTGGGACATCTTAATCAAGTTTCGTTAATCTGCTAAAATCAATGAAATGATATGGAATCTTCCAGAATGCGAAGTATGTTTCGCCGCTTTTGTTGGTCTCTTTTACTTCTACGAGGTTTTTCCCTTCGTAGTTCCAAAAGCCGCCGACCACGTAAATTTTGTTCGTGTCCCAGCCAAGTTTTACGAGCATTTTTTTCATCATGCCAGCATATCCACCTCCTCCACACATTAGGAAAATATTCTTGTCTCTTGGGAATAAATCAATGAGAATTTGCATGGCTTCTCGATAGTTTGAGATGTAGTCACCATTTTCGTTTTGGGTAAATAAAGTATCGCCAGTATAAGTTTGTCCGACTGTATCAGGTAAACCTGTGACATTAGTAATGTATGGAAATGGCACGACTTCGAATCCTTTGATATATCCAGACAAGAATCGATCGCCATCAATATTTTCGTACTGTGCAGGGTCCTCAAACATTCTCAGATCAAGATAAACGCTATCAGAACGACCAAGGTATTTGTCGATAGTACTTTCGTTGATGTTTTTATCAATTCCAAGTTCACCTCTTTGACCTTCGCTCAGTTCTGGCTTCGGTAATGGCGAAAGTTTTTCTCCGGTCGCGTTCCAGATGAGATAGCCAATCAAAACACCGACAATTACAGAGATAATCGAAATAATTAAAATATTTATCGTGGATTTTTTCATAATACTCCCTTTTTCCTAGTATATCACATCGGATAAAAATAAGGGGATTAATCATTTTGCTACAATTTGAGATGAGTATGTTATACTATCCTTAGTTGCCGCGATAGCTCAGCTGGTAGAGCACGTCCATGGTAAGGACGGGGTCACGAGTTCAAGTCTCGTTCGCGGCTCCATTTTATGTCGATTAATGTTACAATGAAACTATGGATGATGACTACGATATCGATGAATATGACGAAGGCTTGGACGATCTTGGCCTTGATGATGACGTAGATGACGATGAAGTAGAAGATGATATTGGGACTGACGAAGATGATGGTCTTTCCGACGATGAGGTAGAGCTTGCTGGTTCTTTAGACGGTGAATTTGATGCTGAGTACGATGCTCCGATGTATGGTGGATATGGAGCTTCTGTTGACTGCGACAAATTGACGGATGAGCAAAAAGAGCTATATGACGATGCTTATCATGCCGCAAATAGCCAGAATGAATAAGATTTGACATAAAAAAGGCGTCGAGGAGACGCCTTTATATTTATACCGAAGTAATTTGTTTTATTGTACCTGTTTCGATTAAATTTAGCATAATTCCAGCAAATTTTGGATCAAATTGTGTACCAGAACCTTTTCTCAGTTCATTTTTGATCGTTTCCATGGGTAGACTGTCTCGATAACTCCTCTTGGACGCCATTGCGTCATAGGTATCTGCTACGGCGATGATTCTGGCAATTTCTGGAATCTCTTCGCCTTTTAGGCCATCTGGATATCCTTTTCCATCATAACGCTCGTGATGGTATTTTGCTCCAATCGGTAGATTGGGAGACATAGAAATTTTGGACAGAATTTCTCCGCCTTTTTCTGGGTGGGTCTTAATGATTTCATACTCTTCATCCGTCAATCTACCTTTTTTGTTGATAATGCTACCTGGAATACCGATTTTTCCTACATCATGTAACAGGCCGATTAGGTAAATCTCTTGGCAAAAATCTTCATCTTTGCCGTATGCTCTGGCGATTTTAGCAGAGTATTCCGCTACACGTCTTGAATGTCCGCTCGTGTAGGCATCCTTTGCATCTATCGCACCCGCCAATGCTTGGGCTGTTTGCGACAGCATGAGTTTGGTGTTTCTCATTTCCTTTTCATGAATACTTGTCATTGCTTCATTCGCATCCAGAATTGAAAAGCAATAAAGCAAAACCATCATTGCTACCACGGATGTATTAATGAATGATATTCCATTAAAAACAAGGTGGATAATTGATGCAAACATCGGAGCGAGAGTAAACATCAAGAAGGTCCAAAACAATTTTTTGCTAAATATTTTCCGATACTTGATGATGTTAATTGCTATGATTGCAATTGCGATGCTGGAATAAACATAGGAAAGCCAATACAAAGTATTACGGTGGTAAACATTATTATCGTCATAATAGTAGTATATCTTGGTAAATTGGGAGATAATCGTGGTAACGACCCCTGCTAGCAAGACAAAATCCATGACGATAAGACTTTTTGGCATTTTCTGCTCCTCGCCTTCCATCTTTAGTATATCTTTGAGATAAATGCTAAAGATGTAGATATTGATCAGACTTAGCAGATAGTTGGCCAATTTGCTGATTCTCGTGATATAAAATCCAGGTATTTCCA
This sequence comes from Candidatus Nanosyncoccus sp., assembly GCA_045537505.1. Taxonomy (GTDB): domain Bacteria; phylum Patescibacteriota; class Saccharimonadia; order Saccharimonadales; family Saccharimonadaceae; genus Nanosyncoccus. The sequence goes on along the minus strand of JAZSPO010000038.1, from coordinate 7,821 downwards.
TGTTTCCGTTGAAAACGCGTGCCATTTGCTCCGACAATATCAGCATCATAGAAGTCAAAACCATAGCAAATATTATGCGTTTTCTCTTTTGCGACAAAGAATCTGTGATAAATAGAAAAATCATTAAGATCAAACAAACACCAATCAGTGCAGATACAATCATCCTGATTCACCCCCTTTTTTTTACAAATCACTTCGGTTTTTAACGTGCGAAACACAACTTGTGTATTTATATTAATTCTAACATAAAACTAAAAAATGTCAATGGAGGTAGGACGGTGTCTTGCTTCGCAAGACTCCTCGTCTGCGTTTATTCGGAAAAGTCAAAGCTAGCTTTGCTTTTCACTCATATACTTGACGGTTCGAACCTACGGTTCTCGCCCTACTACTTCATATAATAGAAAATACTCTTGACAGACTGTCAAGAGTATTTTCTATGGTGCTGGAGGTAGGACTCGAACCTACGATGGGGGAACCCCGGCAGATTTACAGTCTGCTGTCATAGCCACTAGACGACTCCAGCATAAATGGAGCCGCGAGTCGGACTTGAACCGACGACCTGCCGCTTACAAGGCGGCTGCTCTACCAACTGAGCTATCACGGCAAAACAAAACATAAAAATGTTCTAAAATGATTTTAACAAATTACACTAATAATCGCAAGAGTTAAATGATTTTTCGAACTCGACTTTTTTTCTTGGCTGGCTGCATTGGGCGATTGATTTGAATTTTATGGACAGTCGGTTTTTTCTGCATTCTGGTATCTTGGCGAATCTGCTGTTTCTGGACCATTTGTTGTTTCTGTATTTTTTGGACTTTTTGGACTTTCTGGACCTTTTGGATGGGTTTTCTCGCTATCTGTCGTTTGACGATCATTTTACGACGACGATTTTGGCTGTCTTTTGCAATTTGTGCTTCTATTCTTGCATTTGTCGCAGCAATCGCTTCTGCATCTTGTGTGCTTTCATGAATAGAAAGGATTTGTTTCAGAATTGAAACACTTGGACTAATATTGTATGCAGATTCGAGAGATTCTAGAGCAGATTTTTTGTCTCCGAGATTTTCTTGTGCCTTCGAGAGAGCGATATAGCGTGCAGGCATGTCTCCTTCCAGCTCAATAGCTTGCTTGAAAGCCATGACTGCTTTTTCGTATTCCTTTGTTTCTAGATATATCAGGCCCACGTTATGTAGTGAAGAAGCGTTTTCATCGAGAGATTGTGCGATCTCGAAACATTCAATGGCTTCATCAAATTTCTGTCCTTTTGCATAAAGAATTCCAAGACGGTTGTATGCGGCGGCATTCTTTTCATCTAGTTTTAGAATTGCAAGAAGTGCTTTTTCCGCTCGGAGAGGTTTTCGTTCTCTCATCGAAGTCTGCGCAATCCCCCAGAGTTTTTTCACCTGGACAGAAGCTTGTTTATTGTCATCTTCAACAGTTTTTTCCTTGAAAAATGGAAAAAAGAAAGCCATATAAACCGTCAACAAAAGCAACGCAAAAATGCTTAACATAAGTCTATTCTAACATAAATCTGCTACAAGATGAAGTTTTATATTCCCATTTTGCTTGATATTGTCATGAAGTTTCAGTATTTTCCCCATTTTTTTCAAAAAACTTTTATTGCTTGTGAGGAAAAATGATTTATACGACATTTCTATCGCCGTTTCACAAATTGAAAGAACAAAAGTACGTGATCCGTCTTTCTTTTTATATTCGATATCAGAAGTGATCTCTTCTGAAAGATCAACCAATTTTTTTCCTGAGGCCGCCAACATTTTCTTTGCATAATTTTTCACTTTTTCATCTGCAGAAACTGGTTTATCCAGAAAGTTCTTTTCTTTTAGGATATAAATATTTGCACGTGATAGGACTGTTGGTAGTAACATTTCGAGATTCTCTGTGAAGAAAACAATATGATAATTCTCTAATGGTTCTTCTAGGAACTTCAAAATAGCATTTTGGGCGACATGATTTAGCTGCTCGGCATGTTTTACTACAATTCGGAATGATTTGTTTTGTTTATTCGTACATTGACTAATGACATCTCTAATTTTTTCGATACCAATTTTATTTTTTTCGTCAGGTTCAACCAGGATTTCGGATTTTATGTCTGGTTCTTTTGTTTTTGGTAAGAGGAATATCGAAAAAGAGGCTTTGTCAGAAAGAGGTTCAATACCATTTGGATTTTCAAAAAACATTAATTGTCTCCCAATATCTGATAAGTGTTTTTGTCCAAGTTCATAATACTATAAAAATCTTCTGGAACTTTTGCAGAAAAGGTTTTTCTTTCCCCATTTTCTTTTCCGGGGATAGTTATTTCGAGCGAATACGCATGAAGATACAGTCTATTATATTTACCATCGCCATATACCTTGTCACCGAGAATTGGACAATTTAGATAGGCGAGATGTACTCGTAGCTGGTGTGTACGACCAGTCTGCGGTTTTAGCTCGAGAAGCGAAATATCTTTATGGTGCATAGAATCTTTTCCTGCTAAGAGGATTCTGTATTGTGTCTGGGAAGGTTTTCCATTTGGATCAACTATGAAAGTAGTAGGTTTTTTCAAATTTCTTGCTATTGGCAAGTCAATCATAGCACTTTCCAATTTTGGCTTACCCTCGACGATCGCGATATATGTCTTCTTTGTTTTTCTGGCTTGGAATTGGTTTCGCAGCATTGTTTGGGTTGCTTCGTTTTTTGCCAAAATGACTACACCAGAAGTATCGCGATCAAGGCGATGGACGAGCAGACCATAATCTTCGAGCGTGTTTTCTGTCGTGAATTCGCCTTTTGCCATAGAAAGCATGCCGGCAGGTTTATTGACGACGAGAACATTATCATCTTCATAGATTAAATAATTTTTCAGGTCGGTAGGCGTTTCATGCTTTGGAATATTACAAACAATTTCTGGATTCGCTTCGAAAATTGCGCCATTTTCTTCCGTTGATAATAGGACGCTGTAGTTTGGTTTTTTAATGACCTCACCATTAACAGTAACGTAACCGGATTTTATGAAATTTTGCAAAGTTGAACGATTGAAATCAGGATACTTTTCCACAAGCAGAAGATCTAGGCGTATTCTATTTTCTTTTTTCTTTTTTTCATCTAAAATAAGGTCGCCATTTTTTACACGCGACATCTCTGGTTTTGAAAATTTTTTTCCTGTAATTATCATTTTCGAATCTGGTGGAGCATATGAGACTCGAACTCATGACCTTCTCAATGCCATTGAGACGCTCTAGCCAACTGAGCTAATGCCCCCTGCAATAATTATTATTTCATATTAACTATTGTGAGTCAATTCAGTATTCCCCCTTTCTTTTTCACTCTATACTCTAATTTTATTCTCCAACTGAGTTCACGGCAGCAAAAGGTGGATAAATCTAGTCGGTCTGTGCCGGAATTACCAGTTCCGTACTCGACCGTAGATTTATTCACCTTTTGTCTGGTTCACTCACATCGAGAATAATAATTAGAGTATTATCGTGAAAAAAGTTCAGAAAGGATTAATAGGTGGAGACGCAGCGAAGAGGAAAACCGTCGTACATAGGGCTGTTACCATCGGCATAAATCTCATCCTCGAGGATACCCAAATTGTAGGCGTACCCTCCTCCCTCGAAGGTATTAGACCACCAGTAGCCGTCGCTACCTAAACTGCTCAACCTACCGTTGTACCAGTAGTAGTAGCCAGAGAGTAGGTAGGATAGAGGATAACTCCGACCTGCGTTAGAGCCAGCACTATTACTTGAAATGTTGTAGCTATTGAGTACTTTTTGGAAAGCCTTGTTAACATCTTGATTGCCACCGATTGGCAATTGCCAACCAGCTGGACAGAAGCTATCTGGTGCTTGGTCGCCTTCATTTGCTAATGCAGCACCAGTACCGACAGTTGCAGCTTGGAAATTATAGTATGTACCAATCTTTTGGGTTTCTCCATCGTAAGTAGTGGTTTGGTAGGTAGTACCAACTGAAGTTGAATAGTTAGGTCCATAGCCATTACCAAAATAGGTATGTTCATGAGTTGCATTTGAATCAAGATAGTTTGCTAGAGTGGAAAGAGCAGTACCTGCCACAGAGCCATCGACGAATTGATAGTAAAAAGCAAAATCCTTACTAATTGTTACTATTCTATGAGCTTATAGGATAAATCCTTACTAGCGTTATTTATGGGAAATGTTAGAGCAAAACTACTAGCATTGCTACCAAGGAGTATAAGCTTGGCCAAACGGCCTTGAGTGTCTCCTTGGAGTAATGCTAGTGGATTTGTTCGTCATCAATGCTAGTGGATTTGCTCATCAGAATATGCTATACTTAAACAGTATGAGACTTCCGAAAAATCATACCAGAGTATCTCTGTTTATCTTTGGCGTTGTATTATTTGCCTTTATTTTTGCGTCTGTTGTAAAAATTATTACTCCGAATACCTTCGCAGAGACTGATACTTCGGAACAGGCATCCTCGGAGCCACATTTTGTCACAATTTATGACCAGGGGAAAAAGCTTACCATAAAAACTTTAGCTGTGACGGTGGACGAGGCATTGAAGAGAGCAGATTTCGAGATTGGCGACTATGATATAGTTGAGCCAGGAAGAAACACCCTGATTGATTCAGACAATTTCAATATTAATATTTATCGTGCTCGGCCAGCCATTGTTATTGATGGAAAAATAAAGAAACGTATTATGACTGCTAGTTATGATCCGCGTACCATTGCAGAAGAGGCAGGATTTTATGTTTTCGATGGTGACGAGGTAGAAATGGTGAACGAAGACAATTTCCTTGAAGCTGGAATTTCGACTACATACAAGATTAATCGTGGGGACGGAGAAACAATTACTGTAGAAAGTGATATTCCATTTCTCGAGGAGACGAAAGAAGATACTTCGCTCGAGAGTGGTGAGCAAAAAGTTGTCCAAGAAGGTGAGCTAGGGAGAAAAGTGACGAAATATGCTGTTCGCTTTGTTGATGGCGTAGAAATATCTAGACAAGTTGTTTCGGTCGAAGTAATAAAGCAGCCAGTTAATAAAATTATCAATGTCGGCTCGAAAAAAGCTGCTTCGAATATCCCACCTGAATGGGAAACATGTGCAGGGTGGGCTAGACAGGCAGGTGTCTCGGAAGCAGATCTAAGTGATGCTCTAACACTGATCTACCATGAGTCTGGTTGCCGTACTGGAGCGTCCAACAGTTCTTCTGGTGCGTATGGGATTCCACAAGCACTCCCAGGGAGCAAAATGTCTTCGATGGGTAGTGACTGGGAAACAAACCCAGTGACACAAATTCGTTGGATGGCGGAATATGTGACGAAACGATATGGTGGTTGGTCCCAGGCTCTGGAATTTTGGTGGTGTACAGGGTCTTGTAATGGCGTAGAAAAGTCTGGTCATTGGTATTAAAATGAGTTTGCAAAACAAGAAATCTCTCGGACAGAATTGGCTAAAAGATAGGATTATTCTAGACGAGATAGCAGAATTAGCACGTGGGCAATCTACAGAAAAAATATGCATCGAAATTGGCCCAGGACTCGGTACTTTGACCTCCAGTTTGTTAAGACAATTTCCGAGAGTTTTGGCGATAGAATTTGATGGAAAATTGGCGAAAAATCTGCCAAATTCGTTTCCAGGCAAAAATCTCGAAGTAATAAACGACGATTTTTTGCGTTTTGACTTATCGACTATAAAAGAACCATATATCGTCGCAGGGAATATTCCTTATTACATTACCTCGCCAATCATCAAAAAGTTACTGACAGCGGAAAATCGGCCGAAAAGGATCGTGCTATTAATTCAGAATGAGGTGGCAGAAAGATTGGCAAAAGGAAAAGGACAACATACCGTCATTTCGCTTTTTGTACAAAATCATGCAAAAATCGAGCTCGGACCGCTAGTGAAAAAAGAATATTTCACTCCTGTACCGAAAGTGGATAGTCGTATTATCATCATGGAACCACGAAAAGAGAGTATTATCCCAGACGAGGTTTTTTCTCTCATCAAACGAGGATTTAGTGCTCCACGCAAAAAGCTTATCAAGAACTTGGGCCAGCATCCGAAAGATGAACTGATCGATATTTTTGAGAATAATAATATTTCCAAAGATGCAAGGCCGCAAGATTTAGACCTGTTAGACTGGCAGAACCTCTATAAAGCTTTCTAATTGGAATTATGAGATATGAGAAAGAAGAATTAATCTAATTTTTCTTGCGATTTTTTAGCATAACCGTTATAATAGATGCAACAACTCAAAAAGGGATTTTTTATGGATTCAGAAGATAAAAAAGATAGTACAAACCCAGCCGGAACGGCGGCTCCTAGCGAGACTCCAGAAGCGCCAGCTACTCCAGATGCACCAGCCGCACCAGAGACGTCGGCTTCACCAGAAACACCAGTTTCTTCAGAAGCTTCCGAGACTCCAGCAGCTCCAGAAATCCCAGCTACCCCAGAAGTTTCAGGAGAATCTGTCGCTTCTGCAGAAACTCCTACGGAAACCCCAGCCGAATCCTCCGAAGCTGAAGCCCCTTCCCTTGATCAAGTCGCGGCAGATCTTACATCGGCTGTGAATTCTGATCCAAATTCTCTTCTGGAAGCAACGCCAGAATCCCCTTCTGACACTACGGTAGAATCTACAGTAGGATCTTCTTCTGATACTGCAATAGATCCTTCTGCTGAAACTGCAACAGAATCGCCTTTGGTGGCTCCAGAGGCCACAGGAATAGCACCAGAGACCCAAGTCGAGACTCCGGCCGAAACTCCAGTAGAGACTTCAACAGAAACCACGGCAACTCCAGAGGTCCCAGAGGTTGCAGTAGCTCCAGAACCTACTCCAGAATCTACTCCAGAATCTACTTCGGAACCAGCTTCGGAAACCTCAGCAGATACTGGCTCTACCGAAACAGCGACTTTTGGTGCGATTGAAAACCCTGATTTGTCTGGCGTGACGCCTCCGACAGCGTTAGCTGACGCCGCGAATAGTGATAGTTCTTTAGCTAGCGATGACTTGGGTGGCACGGAAGATTTGTCGTCACAAACAAATAGCGAAGATAATGCCGAAAAGCCTGTTGACAACGAATCGCCTGAATCTACATCGGCAAATTTTGTCGATGATGCTCCAAAACAGGATGAGAAAAAGGAAGAAGCAGACGACGACGAGCCTTTGGTACCAGCAGAGCCTGTTCCTGGTTCAATCGGCAGTGCTTTAGCTTACTCAGACACCGCTCCTGGTCATTCTGCTCCAGTCGCAAAGTCCTCGAAAAAGAGTGCTTTCAAAAAGTTCTTTGACAGCAAAAGTGCAGATGGCGATGATAAAAGATTGAGTACAAAAACCATCATTATAATTATTGGTGCAGTTGTTTTGATAGCCGTGGTAGTAGCGATATTATTGTTTATTTTCGGCGGAAACTCTAGCAAGACGACTACTACACAAAAAAATCCGCAGCCGACGACGCCGACAGAACCAGTCGTATCGTCACTAACCTGCAAGAAAACTGGCGATAGTTCAGTATTTCCAGATTATGGTGAAGTTTATTATGGTGAAAAATCGATCATCGCAATGTATAGTGACGATGTTCTATCTGAATATGGCATTAATATTTCTCTCACATATGATACAGCAGAACAGACTAACGATGCCTTGCAGACGATTCGTTCGGCATATACTAGCCAATATACGAAAGCTGGTCTGAAGTCTGATCCTTTCGAGAGTTCTTATAACGCAAGTGGAACCAATCTTACTATCACACACCAGGCAGAAGCAGATGATATCGATGCGACAAATGCCAAGTTGCTCGAAATTACCGTTCTCAAAGGCGAAGTTTACGACGATATAGA
>JAZSPO010000008.1:0-8944 GCA_045537505.1 Candidatus Nanosyncoccus sp. | reverse complement strand
GGCCTCCGACTTAATATTTCTGATGGATTGGATGGTCTCGCCGGTGGAATTTGTATGTTAGCATATGGTGCTTTTGGAATAATCGCTTTGTTCCAGGGCCAGTGGATGTTGGCTGGTTTCTGTCTAACTGTAATTGGCTGGCTATTATCGTATGTCTGGTTCAATGTCCCACCTGCGAGATTTATGATGGGAGACGTCGGATCCTTTGCCCTCGGTGCTGGGCTCGGAGTCGTTGCTATGATGACGAATTCTATTTTCTTATTACCAATTATTGGTGGATTATTAGTTGTAGAGGCTGGCTCTTCGCTCCTCCAGCTGACATGGAAAAAAGTCTTCAAACACAAGTTGTTTATTTCGGCTCCGATACACCATCATCTAGAAGCAAAGGGCTGGGGCGAAGCAAAAATTGTCATGAGGTTTTGGGTCATTGCGGGGGTGTTGGCGTTGATTGGAGTGTTCTTAGCATCAGCCTCCGGTATCGCCTGAGTTGCTTGTTAAAATACCACATCTTACTGTTTTTCCATGCTTGCTCTATCGGAAATAGCGCTTCGCATGGAGAAAACAGCAATCTGTGCTATTTTAACTGCGCAACTATCTTCCGGAAATAGCGCTTCGCATGGAGATTTTCCGTGTTCGCTCTATCGGAAAAAATGATTTTTTATGGTATAATTACCCTATGCGTAAGCATAAGAGCGATAGAACTATTGGTGTTATAACCCTCGCCCTCATGGCGATTGGGTTAATCGTGATTTTTGCAATTGGCCCACAACGAGCTAATTTCATGAACTCGGCCTATGGGACGGATTATAGCCAGAATTATTTCTTCTTCCATCAGCTTTTTTCAGTCATAATTTCGATTGCTGCTTTCTTTTTCGCTTTCAAATATCCTTACGAAAAAATTACCAAATACGCGAAAATTCTCGTTTTCATTGGGATTGGGCTCAATGTACTATTGGCACTTTTGGCATGGACTGGCAGCTCGATAGCGTCATGTCAACTAGGTGGTTGTCGCTGGATCAACCTCGGTATTTTGGGTGGATTTCAGCCATCGGAGTTTCTCAAGGTCGGAATGATTTTGTATTTTGCTAATCTGGTCGGTAAATATAAGAAAACTAATCAGCTTGAAACGCGTGATTTTTTGCAGCCTTATGCTATTATCGCGATAGTCGCACTCGTCTTTGTAGTGATAGCACAAAAAGACCTCGGTACTGGTATTTCGATGGTCGCGATTATTTTGTCGATCTTGTACATGAGCGGTATAAAAATGGGTTATTTCGTCGCAGCACTAGGTTTGGTTGCCACAGCCGGCATTGCATCGATCGTTTTGTCTCCTCATCGCATGGAAAGGATGATGACTTTTTCTGGCAGTGGTGATTCGGATGATAGCTATCATATCGATAATGCGAAAATGGCGATCGGAACAGGAGGATTCTGGGGGGTCGGAATAGGGAATAGTGTCCAAGCGACAGGATATTTGCCAGAGTCTATTAACGACTCGGTCTTTGCCGTTATGGGCGAAACTTTTGGGTTTCGTGGGCTTGCACTGATAATTTTATTATTCTCGGTGCTTTTGTTTAGGGTTCTAAAAGTCGCTACGAAACTGGATACTGAAAAAAGTATGATTGTGGTCGGTGTTTTCTCGTGGGTAGGGATGCAGATGGTCGTGAATATTGCTTCGATGACTGGATTGATTCCGCTGACTGGTATTACTCTACCATTACTATCGTACGGTGGGACGAGTATGATGTTCGTCGCCTTTTCACTTGGGTTAGTTTTGCAACTTTCGTGTTATACTGGAAGAGAGGAAAAAAATGAAAGTATTAGTAGTCGGAGGGGGATCAGGGGGACATATTACACCGGCCGTAGCAGTGGTGCGTGAGATTTTGCACGAAAAACCACGTACGAGGGTGGAATTTTGGACTGATCGCAAATACTATAAGAATGTCGTGAAAATTACGACTGAGATTGGGGTTGCTTGGGGGGAGGAATCGCGTATTTCTGGTAGAAGAGATTATATACAAGTTCGGAAGATTATGGCAGGGAAATTCCATCGTTATGCTGGGTGGAAATTCGCCGATTATTTCAAGAATTTTGAAATTACTCTAAAAGATATCATCTGGGGGAATTTTACTGGGTTCATCGGTTTTGTCGGTGGTATTATCCAGAGTTTCTTCCGTCTTTTTTCGCGCAAAAATCGTCCTGATGTAATTTTCCTCAAAGGTGGATTCGTCGGTTTGCCGGTCGGAATAGTCGCGAAATTATTTAGAATTCCATATGTCGTACATGAGTCAGACGCCGTTCCGGGCTTGGCGAATCGATTATTAATCAAACGAGCGACGAAAGTCGCTTTGGCAAATAAGTCTGAGGCGTTTCCAGAGAATGATAAATTTGTCGTGACTGGCGTTCCGGTAGCACCAGAGTTCAAAAAAGTTTCTGCATCGAAACAGGCCAGCCTGAAAAAAGCCTTCGGTTTTTCCGAGGATAAGCCTCTAGTCGTAATGACTGGTGGAAGCCAGGGAGCACAACATATGAACGAGGCGATGCGTGATATTTTGCCAGAAATGCTAAAATTCTCTAGCGTCGGTCTCATAGCGGGACGCGAGCGGTATGAAGAAATGGTAGATTTGAAAAAATATGAAGAGTGGGATAAGGCAAAATTACAATCAGATTTTAGAATGTGGGCTTTTAACTCGGCGATGAATGAACTAATGGGAGCAGCGGATGTCGTCATATCGCGTGCTGGTGCGACGACAATTACAGAACTTGCTGCACTTGGAAAAGCGGTAATTTTGGTTCCTTTCGAGAAGCTGCCTGGTGGTCACCAAACGAAAAATGCAGAATATCTAGTTTCTATTAATGCTGTGGCGATGGTCGGAGATGAGAGAATGGTAGAACAACCTGGGATTTTGTTGGAGCTGACAAAAAAGTTGGTTCGCAGTCCGAAATTACGACATCAACTGGCCGAGAAGCTACATGAAACATATTATCCGAACTCCGCGAAGGACTTAGCGAAAATGATCATCGAAATTGGCTCGAGCGATTTAAAAAAGGCTAAGATGGCACAGGTAGAATGAGATAGGTGGGTGGAATGAAAAGTAATGGCACAAGAGTAGGTCGAACGATCGCACAGGAATGGGAACGCCAGGAATCAGAATCAGAGCGTTTAGCGAATCGCAAGAAGGTAAAAACCAAAAAAATTATAAAAGTTTTGTCGGTCTTCTTACTGTTTTCGACAATTGCCGTTGCTTCGGCCATTATAATTACGCAAGTAATCGAAAATCATCACAAAGTCGAGCAGGAAAAAAGCATTGTCAGTCCGACGATTCCAATTATCGACGAGGCGAAGATTGGGGTTTCTTCCCGAGTAAAGGATTACGTGGTTTCGCTCGAAGAGGATTTGCAGACGATAGGTTTGAAACCGAATCGTGCTGTCGTCCCAGTTGGAAAGAGTCGAGAGTTGGACGTTTTCTTGGATGGATATGATTATTATTTCAAGCTCAATATTGATCGCAAAACATCCATTGCAGCAGAAGATATGAAGCGAATGATCAGCTATCTAACAGAGAGAGATATTCATCCAGAGTATGTGGATATCAGAGTAAAAGGGAAAGCATACTACAAATAAAACAGGGGTAGAGACCAGGGGAAAAAGGGAATGGTTCAAGTTCGGTTTTTGTTCGGATAGGGAACTAAAGAGAAAAATTTAGACGTGAAAAACACCAGGATTTTGGAGGGGATAAGCCTGGAAAAGAGCAGGGAAACATAGTAGGGAAATAAAATAGGGAAATGTCAAATAATAATTTTTTGGGCGAATTTTTTTCCGAGACGGATTAACAGGGGTGGAGACATTTAGATGCCTAAAAATGGTCAGAAATACTGCTAGAATAATCTAATGAATCCAAAATCATCCCAGCAATTGTCTAAATTCATCAGATTCTGGATATGAATCTAATCTAATCTAATCTACTGCAAAAATATAATTGGGATATTTTGTAATTGAATGATTTCGGAAAGAAGGGTTCCCTTATGAACCGTTCATTATGAGATGGGGCAAAGGCCGGTTTGGTCTGTGGCGGACGAATGTTTATATGAATAGTTTTTACAGATGATAAGTCGTAAAAGATATATTGTGCGACATTTGAAATATAAACAAAAGACGATTGATTATACCTTTTGTATGACCTGAATTTTCATTTGGCTTATGCTCCTACGAATTTTTCTTGTATTTCCCCACTCACATGCGTTCTGCTGCGTTTCTTGTCCTTTGCTGAGTGTTTATATTACTTATGCTAAAACCCCCTAAAATCAGCGTCCTGGGGCCTCATAGACTGCTTAACAGATACCAACAGGGGTGAAACTTCTTAACAGAGATATTGAAGCCATATAACAGAGGTCAGAAAGAGAAAACCCTATATAGAACAGGGGAGCAACAGAGATGCAGTAGCTGTTTTATTTGGGTGATAAGATAGGGAACAGAGGATAACAGATAGAAAGGAATATTTGGATGCTTTGATTCCCTTTCCCCTGTGCTATAATTGTTTTATGAGATTAATTGACAAGCAAACAAATAAAAAAGATTTGTTGAAAAGTTCCAGTATGGTTTTTGACGATGACATGATCAAAGCTGTCGTAGATACAAAGAATAATTTGATTGCTGTTGATGCTGAATTACATGCTGATTTAGAGCAGTTTCTGCTTGATAATGGCTCTTCCCAAGATGATTTATGGGGTATAAATCTCTTTCTAACAGAAGAGAGTCCAGATGATTTGGTCGAATTTGATTCCATGATTAATGTTAGACCGAGACAAAAAAATCGCAGTAGATATGTTGAAGACGTAGATACCAGATCAAAAATTTTAGAAATCGTTGGGAAATTAATTGGATAAAATGGAGTATCAACATAAAGAACTCGCCAGTGGTAGATGGTCGGAAATGCCGTTTCGTCTCCAGATGGGAAATATTGGTAGTGAGGTTTCTCGTTCACTCAGATGGAAACAGAAAAATAATGAATCACGTATGAATTCTGCTATTGATAGAGCGTTGGAACTGTTCGACTTGTCAATAAGCTCAACAAGGGAGCACGGAAAACTACGTGAATTGTGTCGTGCTAGGGAAGAATTTTGTGATTATTTTTTTGGCGATAACTCTTTTCATACCGATCCTGCTCAGATGCAAAAATACTATGATCAGTTTATTACTCTGAAACGGTAGTTATCTTTCCCTGTTTTCGCGGCGAGATTTACTTATTATTTTTCTTGAATTTTCGGTATCTATTGTAGCGGCGGAAATGACGTGGCTTTTGTGGCTGCTGCGAGGGTTTCTGATTATCTCCAGCTCCAGCTGGCTTTTCGGAGGATTCTTGCTTCTGGGCTTTTTCTAATTCTGCGACGATTTTGCCGAGGTCTTTGAGGCCAGGTCTATCGGTCTTCCCTTCAGCTTTGTCGGGAGAAAGTTTCAGCTTTTTGAAATCTGCTTGTGGAGTCGGCTGGAAGGCGAACTCTGGCTTTTTTGCTGTTTCTTTCGTTCCCTTTTCCCCACTCTCTCGGCCACTATCAGAGAGAATTTTCTTGTATTTTTCTGCTTGCTCAATTGTTTCACGTATCTCATCCTCGATAACGGCTCTCGGACGAGAATACTTATCACGCGAAGAAGCGATAATTGCATCAAAATTATCCTTCGGCGTGTTTGGAATAGACAAAGTGGTAGCAGAGAAAGCAGGCACCTTTTCTCCGTTGATAATCATCGAGATGACGAAATGACGATTGTTCATCTGGAGTAAATCTTGTTCTTCGAAAGTCGGTTCAAATTGTTTGACTAGAAGTGGAGCATCGTCTGCCGAAACACGGAAAGAAATGGTCGTACCGACGTTGCCAAAGACCGCATCGCGTACAGAATCAGTCATTTGAGAAATATATTGGTTCGCAACGGTGAGGTTGAGGCCGTATTTGCGAGCTTCGGAGAGAATTACTGCGAAAGAATCAGTCGCAAAATTCTGGAACTCATCAACATAGAGATAGAATGGACGACGATCTGCTACATCTGGAATATCGGAGCGAGACATCGCCGCCAGCTGGACCTTGGTGACGAGGAAAGCACCGAGAATACCAGCATTATCCTCGCCGATTAGACCTTTGGAAAGGTTCACAACTAGGATTTTTCCCTCATCCATGATACGACGCACATCGAAACTGGATTTTGGCTGGCCGATGATATTGCGAATGATTGGGTTCGCAGTGAAGGCTCCGACCTTGTTGAGTACCGGAGCGATCGACTCGTTTACCTGTTTTTCATTCCACTGGCCGAATTCGTGTTTCCAGAACTGTAAAACGGTGACATCTTTACAATAGTCGAGTGTTTCCTTGCGAAAATCTTTGTCTGTGAGCATACGGGAAATATCGAGCAAGGTCGTTTCTGGGCGATCGAGCAAGGCAAGTAGAGTATAACGCAAGATATGCTCGAGACGAGGTCCCCATGAATCGCCAAACATCCGTTTTAGCACACCGATGACTTCCGAACAGACATTTGGTTTGCGAGAAGGATCGCTAATTTCCAGAGGGTTAAACGCGACTGGATATTCTGTGTCAGCAGGGTTGAAATATATTACATCTTTGATACGTTTTTCTGGAATAAAACGGAGGTTGTTGATCGCGAAATCGCCATGTGGATCGATGATACAATAGCCCTGGTCATAAAAGATATCAGAGAGTGCGAAAAGTTCCAACATGCCGCTTTTTCCTGCTCCAGTTTGTCCAATGATGTAAACATGACGAGAACGATCACGACGCAGCATACCGAATTGATGGTTGATACCACGGAAATTAGTCAGACCAAAGGCAGAAATATCCTTGTCATGATCGGCGTTTCCGGTAATTAGAGGAAGCTGGGCAGGTGGTTCGGCAGTTTTGCTAGTTGCCCAGACGATATTTGGAGTTTCTACAGAGGTATGAGGCAAGTGATAAACAGAGGCGAGCTCCGAAATATTGAGGATGAAGCCACGATCTGTAAACTGGCGAAGTTTGTAATCTTCGATAGCAGATTTATCAAAAGTTCCGCTGGTCGCTTTGAAACCATTGAGATTGGTGGAGTTGTATTGCTTGAAGGTACCGACCAAGGCTTGCATGTTCAATTTGGCGTCCATCTGATCGGAACCGAGATAGGCTAAGCGAATCTTCACCTCATAGCCAAGTTTGGTCGCTTTTTCTTCTGCTTTTTCGATTTGCGTCTTCGCTCTCTCGGACAATTCAACTTTTACAGGTGTGCCATCTGGTCCACTTTCTGGTGGGCGGAAGAGTGCACCAATTGCAGTGACCAGCCAGACCCAATCGACTCCGAGGAAACGGAAGGACTTTTGGCCAGCCTTGACCCTTTTTACCCATTTGTCTGTCGTTGCCTTGTGCCAGTCATCTGGAATGGGACGAGTTAAAATTTGGATCCAGAGTTCCTCGTCTTTGTCCGGATTCAATTTCGCTAGAGTCCCAGTAATACCAGCCAGGGGGTCCACCTCGAAGTTCTCGAAGGTTTTAATTGGCAAGACCTCGTTCTCAATTAGTGATACTTCTGACGAATATGTGACGGGATATTTTTTTCCTTTATCGACATAATCTTCTTTTACTTTGTGTATCTGGACAGATGGATATTGGGCATATATTTGTCCTTCTACGAAACTCTGTAAGACTTTCGGTGTCCAGACGAAGAAACGGATTTGTCCTCCGGTCGAAACGATTTCAAAAGACAAGTGTTCCTGGATGCCACCAGAATTTCTCAGCTCAATTTTGTCTCTTAATATGCCATGCAAACTAGCAAAAAGTTGCTCTGCAGCAAGCTCTTTTTTGTCGTTCGTACGAGGTATTTCTAGCATCAAAAGTACAGAATCGACATTGAGGACCTTGAGGCGATTGATTTTCTTGTAATTTCGATAGGTTAAAAAACCCAAGATAGCAACAATTGGTATCCAGACAATCGGCATTAAAATAAAGTGAATGATATTTGCTAGCATATTCTACAAGTAAATTTTAGCATAAAAGGGATAAAAATACCACAATTTGGATAGTTTTATTTCAGACTATCTGCAATCTCGTAGGCGTTTTTACCGACTTTTTTGAAATATTTTTTGTTCTGTAAATTCAATAAAATGGTCGTTTCTTTGACCTTGCGAGCGTGGAGAACGTTTTTGACGATCTGTTCTCTTGTCATTGGCTCTTTTGCTTTGCGTAAGATATCACAAATAATGTCAGATACAGTTCCCTTCTTGTACCCCCAAGAATCGAGAGCGTAAATTCCTCGTCCGATGAGAACGAAACGATTATCTTTGATTAATTCATTATGAATAGCTTGGATAGTGACATTTTTTCTCTTGAAATCGGATTCGGAAATTGTCTTTGCGATATCGGCAAAATGCATCGGTTCTTTTTTCGTCTCTAATACGACGAAAATTTTGTCGCGGATATTTTTCGGATTGACGGTCGGCCATTTCGCTAGTCCCCAGAGACCATTCAGGGTCGCAAGTTGCTTGGAAATAGATGCGACAGCCGTAATGTGGGATGGATGCTCGTAGTTTAGTTTTTCATCGAGCTCATCGATGGTCATCGGCTGTTTGTTCTCTTTGATAACAGATGTAATTTCATCGATTTTTTTGCGAATGACGGCAGAATCTCCATACTCAGCAATGCCGATTGCAGGATAATATTGATCATTCTCTTCGATAGTAGTCAGCAAAGAAGAAATGTTGCCGATGAAAGCAATTTCTGCTTTTTCACTAGTGGTGGTTGTGCGACCATAGATTTTGTCGGCGAGGGTGGAAACGCGAGCGATGCGACCAGTTTCGGTAAGATTGCGGATGATAACCTTTTCGGCGGCTGCTAAATCTGCGATTTCCCCTTCCTCTGAACATACTCTGAGACGAACGAGAATGGCTTTTTCGAGCTGTCTGACACGTTCTCTTGT
>JAZSPO010000027.1:0-3096 GCA_045537505.1 Candidatus Nanosyncoccus sp. | reverse complement strand
TAGACCAAGACCCTGCAATTCTTTCACAAGGACGTTGAAACCTTCTGGAAGTTTCGGCCCTTCGATTGGCAGTCTCTTGATAATCGATTCATAAGCTTTTGCACAGCCATAAACATCATCTGATTTGATAGTGAGCATTTCCTGGAGGATGGTAGCAGCACCATAAGCCTCTAGTGCCCAGACCTCCATTTCTCCGAAACGCTGACCACCATTTTGAGCTTTACCACCGAGTGGCTGTTGAGTAACCATCGTGTATGGACCAGTCGAACGAGCGTGAATCTTGTCATCTACCATGTGGTGTAGTTTGAGCATATGCATCACGCCAACAGATGTTCTTTCTTCAAATGGATCACCGGTGAGACCATCGAAGAGTTGTACACGGCCATCTCTAGAAAAGCCTGCTTTCTCCAGCTCATCGCTAATAATTTCATCAGGAACACCGTTGAAAGATGGAGTCGCGACCTTATAGCCAAGAGCTCTAGCTGCCATACCGAGATGGATTTCGAAGAGCTGGCCGAGGTTCATACGAGAAGGTACACCCATCGGAGAAAGAATCACATCGATTGGAGTACCATCTTCCATAAATGGCATATCCTCGACAGGAAGAACACGGGAAACGACACCTTTGTTTCCATGACGACCAGAGAGCTTATCTCCGACGCCAATCTTTCTCATTTCGGCGACATAAATCTTAATTTGCATCAATACGCCAGCTTTTAGATCATGTCCTTGTTCACGAGTATAGATACGAACACCGACAACTTTACCAGTTGAAGAGCCGTTCATACGAACAGATGTATCACGAACATCTTTGGCCTTTTCGCCGAAGATCGCACGCAGCAATCTCTCTTCCGAACTCAGCTCTTGCTCACCCTTCGGTGTAATTTTTCCGACTAGAATGTCGCCATTTTGCACTTCTGATCCTACAACCACGATACCATCATCGCCAAGATGACGGAGTGAATGTTCAGATACATTTGGAATATCACGGGTAACTTGTTCTGGACCAAGTTTGGTTTCACGTACTTCAACATCATAATCTTTGATATTGATCGACGTTAGAGTATCATCTTGTACCAAGCGTGAAGAAATCACAATCGCATCGTCCATATTGTAGCCACGCCATGGCATGAATGCGACGAGAAGGTCACGCCCAAGTGCCAACTCACCATTATGGACAGATGCACCCTCGATCAGGATGTCACCTTTCTTTACTTTTTGGCCACGGCGAACTTTCACACGCTGGTTATAACAACGATCGTCATTGGTCTTTTCGAAGTGGACTAGCTTATATTCTTTTGGACCATCTTTGTATTCGACAATAATAGATTCGCCATCTGCTTTCTTTACTTCACCAGCACCTTCTGCACAGATCAATTGTGACGTGTTCTTTGCTACCTCACCTTCGATACCAGTACCAACGATTGGATTATCTTGTCGAAGAAGAGGAACTGCCTGTTTCTGCATGGCACAAGCCATGAGAGAGCGGTCGACACGGTTTTTCTCCACAAATGGAATCAAGCTTGCCGATACACCAAGAATTTCCTTGTGTGCGGCATCGATATGAGTTACTTTACTTGATTCTACCTGGGTCGGTGCACCTTTGACACGAGCAGATACACGAGCATCGACAAATTTTCCATTTTTATCGATTTTCGCAGAGGTGTCCGCAATGATCATCTCTTGCTCAGATGCAGCATCAACATAAACAACTTCATCTGTAACCTTACCATTTTTTACCACGCGATATGGTGCCTCAATAAAGCCATACTCATTAATACGTGCATAAGTTGCAAGGTTAAGCACCAAACCAACGTTCGCACCTTCTGGCGTCTCAACCGTACAAATACGACCATAGTGGGTAGGATGTGTATCACGTACGTCGAAACCAGCACGTTCACGAGTCAAACCGCCAGGACCCATCGAAGAAAGACGACGCTTATGCGCAAGTTCAGAGAATGGGTTCGTCTCGTCCATCAACTGAGAAAGCTGGGAAGATGTAAAGAACTCTTTTACAGCTGCTGTAACTGGGCGAGCATTGATTAACTGCGATGGAGTAACATCTTCTATACTTGCCATTGACATACGGTCTAAAATATTTCTTTGCAAACGAAGCATACCGAGGCGGAACTGACGCTGTACAAGTTCACCTACGAGCTTGATGCGACGATTTGAAAGAGAATCAATGTCATCTGGGGCATCTTGCGTATTATTGAGACGAATAATTTCTGCGATAATGGCAATCAGATCTTTCATCTGGAGAGTACGATACTGGCTAGTATTTGGCGTATCGAAACCGAGTCTCTGATTGAGTTTGAATCGACCAACTTGTGAATAATCATATCTCTTGTAGTCGAAGAAAGTACGATCGATCATGGATTTCGCATTTTCGACAGTTGCTAAATCACCAGGGCGGAGTTTTCGATATACTTCGATCAGAGCTTCGCTTCTTCCAGATGTCGTATCTTTATCAAGTGTTGCATCGTTATAAGAAATTTCTCCTTCATCGAGTCCTTTGAATGCGTCTTTGATCTCATTTTTCTTCGAAATACCGAGAGCACGCAAAAATGTCGTGACTGGAATTTTGCGTCGACGATCAATTTTCACATAAATAGCACCAGATGGAGAAGTCTCGAACTCGAGCCAAGCACCGCGACCTGGAATCACCTTCGCACCGTAGTAGTTTCTACCATTGATAGAATCTGCGGTGAAGAATACACCTGCCGAACGAATCAGCTGAGACACAATGACGCGTTCCGTGCCATTAATAATGAAAGTGGCACGATCTGTCATCCATGGATAATCGCCAAAGAAGATGTCCTGTTCTTTCTTGTCTCCAGTTGCTTTATTTTCGAGCTCGACTTTGACATGAAGTGGAGCTTCGTAGGTGGAAAGATTATACTTCGCTTCTTGCTCTGTTTCCTTTGGAGCTTTGAACTCATAATCCTTGAACCTTAATGATAATTTTTGTCCCGTATAGTCGTCAATTGGGTTTAACTCATTGAAGACTTCGCGAAGACCAGATTTGACAAAATCTTCCCATGAATCCTTTTGATGTGCAATCAAATCAGGGATAGGAAGTGCTTGGTCGCCCTC
>JAZSPO010000122.1:0-8097 GCA_045537505.1 Candidatus Nanosyncoccus sp. | reverse complement strand
AGATTATATCATACATCGGAGAGATTATCGGTTGACTTTTCCTGCGTATCGTGGTATAATAGAAGAATAGCTATTTTATTAGATCTATGATATAATAGGATTTGTAACTATAGTTGAAGTTCGCACATTAAAAGGGGGTGTGAAATGAAAGGAAGGAAAGTTGTATCTCTGATAATTGCATTGATTTTCGGATTGGTGCTTTTATCAAGTAATGTAAAAGTGGCGCAAGCCACAAGCTATACGACGACGACTCTGGTGTATTACTATTACACCACTGATCCGAATGCGGGACCTCTTGTTATAAACGGCATCACGTATTTGCCGTGTAGTACGCTGCCAAGTAATGCTCAGACGCAATACATTCCTCTGCAGCCGTCATATCAGCAGCCGCCGCAGCAGGTGTATCAGCCTTGGTGGTGCAGTAAGTGCAATGCGTACCATCCGTATGGACAGAAATGTCCGTACGAAAATTGCTGGTGGTGTAGCACTTGCAATGCCTGGCATTATAATGGACAGACTTGTCCGAGGAAGCAGCAAACTGTCCCAAATCCCGGAAAGACAACATATCATAATAATAATTCTGGGATAAACGCCGAGGCGACGCTTCAGACCGACGATCTTCGTTGGTACGGAGCACAACGTGGTTGGTATACCAATTGGAAGACACTCGGCGATACGGATACAGCCGTGAAAAGATCAATCGAGTTCAAGAACTCGAGAGACAAGTTCACGGTCGAGCAGCACACGGCAATCCAATCCGCTGGGTCCTACGCAACAACCTGGACTCTTAATGGATCACCATCCTCCAAAGAGGGTATTCAGCAAAGACTAGAGGCAAACAAGCAACGTTAGCCTCGGTTTTTATAATATACCTCCTTTGGAAAAAGGCGGCCAAACGGTCGCCTTTTTCATGTCCAAAAAATGCTATTTTCAAGCGATTATTCCTCCGCCTAGACAAATATCTCCTTCATAAAAGACAACTGATTGTCCAGAAGCTGGCTTTTTCACTGGTTTTTCGAAAATGACTTTTCCATTTTTTATCTGGGCAGGAATGAGTGGTGCTCGGTGCCTGAGACGGACTTGAATCGAAGTTTTCTCGGATAACTCTGCCATCTCTAATTGGTTGCGCAAGAAGATATCCTTTATTTCTAACTCTTTCGTCCATAATTTTTCATCATTCAGATTGCTAGAAACATAGATAATATTATTTTTTATATCTTTATCAACTATGTAATAAGGCAGACCGCCACCGATTTTGAGACCATGCCTCTGGCCAACTGTATAGAAAATTGCACCATCGTGCATGCCGAGTACATCATTGGTTTTCACATCACGAATTTCCCCTGGCTCGATATCGACATATTCTTTGAGAAAATCTTTCATTCCTACCTCGCCGACGAAACAAACACCCATCGATTCTTTTTTGTAAGCATTATCCAGTCCTTTTTCGGCCGCGAGAGCTTTTACCTCTGTTTTCATCATGTCGCCGACCGGAAAAAGGGTTTTTGCCAAAGCTTCGTCCGAAATGCGATAGAGAAAATAGGTTTGATCCTTATTCCTATCCTTGGCCATCGCTAAATATGTCACAGATTTAGCGTAATGGCCGGTAGCAATGAGGTCTGCACCTTGCTCCATCGCTGCTTCGTAGAAAAGCTTAAATTTTATCTCTTGGTTACACATAATATCTGGATTCGGAGTATTTCCTTTTTTGAACTCGGCCAACATATAATCGACGACTTTCTGCTTGTACTCATGCTCGAAATCGAATATCCGAAAATCTATCCCCAGTCGCACAGCCACACGTTTTGCATCTGCTAAATCTTCTGCCCAAGGACATTTCATACCTGGCAAATCATGCGACCAGTTCTTCATATACACACCCACGACATGATAGCCCTGTTCCTTCAACAATACTGCGGAAAGAGAAGAGTCTACACCTCCGGACATGCCGAGGAAAACGGTTTTTTTCGCATTATTCATCAGTTTTTTCCTCTGTTTTTCTCAGTAATTCTTCCGTCACAGCTTTGCAAATCAGTTTTCCAGCCGTTCTCACATCCTCTTCATTATTCAGAACTCCAAGCGAAATTCGCAAGGAGCCATTAATCTCCTCCTCTGTGAGACCAATCGCAGAAAGTACATGAGACTTCGTCCCTTTGTTCGCCGCACAAGCTGCACCAGTCGATAAATAGACCTGTTTTTCTTCTAATTTGTAGATCAATCTTTCTGCATCTACACCTGGAAATGAGACTGGCAAATAATTCACCAACTGGTGTTTTTTGTTCCCCAGAAAAATAGGTTCAATTTCACATTCTATCAGTTCGTCATGTAGGATCTGGCGTAGTTTCTCGTATTTTTCATGATTACTGCTGAGATGTTCTTTTGCTTCAGTTATGGCCGTAGAAAAGCCTATCACACCAGGCACATTCTCCGTCCCAGAACGCAAGCCCGCCTCTTGGCCGCCTCCGAAAATTATCGGCTGTAAATGCACGTTATGGGAAATATACAACGCACCGACGCCTTTTGGACCGCCAATCTTGGCAGAATTAATAGTCAGAAGATCGACTCCCAAACGAGAAACAGAAATATCGCACAGATTCAATGCTTGCGAAGCATCCGAATGGAAGAACAATGGCAGGCTTTTTGCTCTATTCTGGGAAGAATCAGAAAACCGCTGCTGGCGTTCTTGATCAATTAAATCAGAAATCTCGGCAAGAGGCTGAATAGTGCCAAGTTCGTTATTCGCCAGAGCAACAGATACAAAAACCGTATCGTGATCAAGTTTTTTTCGGAAATCATCCAGTTTGATGTAGCCAGTTTGGTCGACTTTGACTCTTCGCAGCTCGAACCCTTTTTCTAGCGTCTTTTGTTCTGCCGTGGCGAGTACAGATGCATGCTCAATCTCCAAAACCAAAACGTTCGGTTTTTTCCCATCGGCAGCGATGATATCATCCAGTGCTGTAAAAGCCAGATTAATTGATTCTGTTGCTCCAGCGGTAATAACAATATCGTTACCCTTTGCACCAATTGCATGAGCGATTTGACCTTTGGCATATTCATAGTTTTTTCGTACATGATTCGCTGGAAGATAAGGCGAAGATGGATTAAAAAACTGCTCAGAAAAATACGGCAGCATCGTTATCAGAGCCTTTTTGCTAAGAGGTGTCGCCGAAGCATGATCAAGATAAATCATGTACTATATTATGCTATAAAAATCTTATTTTTGCAAGATGTATTAGCGTTATGAGAATAATCTGGTATAATCTCTCTAATAATGCGTTACATAGTATTGGTTAAACCTGGTTCGAAGGTCGAAAAAATCGAGCAAAATGACGATACGATAATCGTGCGAACACATGCCAAGGCACATGATGGCGAGGCGAACAAGGCCGTCATCGAGCTTCTATCAGATTATCTACACGTACCAAAAACCCAGATTACTATTGTTAGTGGACTGAAATCAAAACGAAAAATTATAGAAATTGCTTCGAGATAGAACGAAATTAATACAGTCTTGCTTTTACGATTTTGACGTAGGATTTTACAGCTGTACGAAAGTTTTCTAGTTCATCACCTTTGATTTTGATATATTGTCCACCAAGAGGCAACTTGTAGACGCCATTTTCGCGTACTTCGTAAGTAATAGTAGATTCCGAAGATTTTCCATCCTCTTCCCATGATTCATGAAAAATCCAAATATTGTGCTGGAAACGGAAAAATTCTCGTCGATGACCTTCTGGAATCGGACCAAAAAGCGAGGCTCCGAGTTTCGACTCAACATTGATTAAGTCAGCTTCGGTCAATTTACGATGAGTTGGAGTAGTCTTAAAAATATTGCGGAAAAAACCAGCCTTCAATTTCTTTTTTGGGGTTTTCGGATCTTGGCACTGTTCAATTTTTTGACGAAGTCGAAGATCTCGTTCTTTCTGGATCTTTTTTGCAGCTCTTCTGCTGGCGAAATTTACACCAGACTTTGACCTAGATGTTCCATGCGGCATCTTCCAATCTCCTCAGAAATATCGTTTAGTTCATGAAAAAGTTCCAATTCCAATGTATCAAAAGAATAGGACGGACGTTGTCCGAAGGATGGCATATTGTCTTGGTTATAATCTGAAAAGTTGTTTTGCATTTTGCGTCGTAATCTTCGCAACCAATTGCTCCGATTCTCCCTTAACATTAGAAATGTAGGCACAAATATCTTTGATATGTGCCGGCTCATTTATTGTACCACGAAATGGTGCTGGCGTCAAGAACGGAGCATCGGTTTCTAGCAACATCCTCTCCAGAGGTGGCAACGGTAAATCTGACGAAAAAGTCGCCAGCCCATTCACGCCGACATAAAAACCTCTATCTAGGACTTCGTCCAAATTTTCCCTGTTATCAGAAAAAGAGTGAACTACACCTCTAAGATCTGGGAAATTTGACAAAATAGAGAAAAAATCGTCAAATGAATCTCTGACATGGAATATTAGTGGCAGATCCAAATCTGTCGCCAACTGCAACATCTCCTCGAACAATCTTATTTGTTTTTCACGGAAATCAGGTCCATCTTCTGCAATTGTCTTGTGATGATAGTCCAAGCCGACCTCACCAATCGCTACTAAATACTGGAGACTTTCCTGGCTGGTTTTTCTTAATAATCGCTCTCTTTTCTCGCCTTTATCAGCAATCGCCTCGTCTGGGTGGACTCCATAAGACCAGAAGATTCCATCATCCCCATATTTTTTTGCGAACTCGTATGCACTCAAAGAATTCTCATGTGATGTGCCAACGCAGATCATCTTTTCTATACCAGAAGAATGAGCTCGTTCAATCATCTTTTCCGGTGTAAAATCCTCTGGAGAATGTGGCAGATCAGGATATTTATGCAAAAGTTTGTGAGAAAATTGCGCACGAGAAAAAGCGAAATCATAAGTCTCTCGATCATGCAGATGACAATGTGAATCAATTAGCATATCTTTTGATTATATCATGTTATAAAGCATGTCATAAATACTGCCGACCCAAAGAAAAACCCCTGGCAAAAGCCAGAGGTTTAACTCAAATTACGTTTTTTAATTCCAAAAAATCGCCTCCTCTCGTTATCTTGTCAAAGAAGAGATGGAACTGGTCTTTTTCGCCCGTTGGGCAAAATGTGGCATAGGACAATGGTTCTACATGGCCTAGCCTCGTTACTGCCTCTCCATTCTCTAGCAGAGGAAAATCGTACTCTCCCTCTTGGGAACGATAGAAAAACATCCAGGGTAAAACGTAGGATGTCTTTTTGGTATGAGCCAAGGCATACAGCAACCGGCTAAACTCTAGTCCCCAAAACTCCTGGTAAGAAAGGGAGTTTACGACCAGAGACTTAACCTGGTCCACATGGATGAGCGATGGCAAACATGCTGTCCCATAATACCAAGTCGGATCAATCGTGAAAGAAACACCGTCCACGAAGAACTCGACCCAAGCGTGGTCACAACGTCTACCGCCAAAGGGGTCGCACTCTGCTCTCCCAGTCATCAACCTAGCCGTGGGATTGTCCTTGAGGCAGAACATCGCGATGACAGCCGCCTCATGACAGAGACCCACTTCCATATATTTGCCCAAATCATTGAGTAAATGATGTCTGATAAACAAATCAAACACTGATACACCGTCGACATAAATCCTATCCGCGGCAGATGCAACCTGGAAAACAGCTTTCTTGAAAGCCTCGTCAATCTCATCAAGATATTCAGAGATTAATTGGTGGCGTTCTTGATAATCTGTCATCCCATAAATGAAATTTCTTACAGGCTTCATATTTCTCCCCTCCTTTTTACGAAAACACAGTTAAGAACAGTTCAAAAAACGACCAAAAAACGCAATTTTAAGGTGCTATTATTTAATTATATCATATATTATGCTAAAAGTCAATATGAACGATTTGCTCGTTTGCGTTTGATTGGGTCTAGTTGGCGTTTTCGGAGACGAAGAGATTTCGGTGTAACTTCCAGTAATTCATCATCCAGTAGAAAATCGAGACATTGTTCCAGCGACAATTGTGTATATGGTGTGAGCTGAATCGCCCCATCCGATGCATGAGTTCGCATATTTGTCAGCTGTTTTTCTTTACAGATATTAATATCGAGGTCGTCTTTTTTGTTCGAGAGACCGACAATCATTCCCTGATACACCGGCACCTGAGGCGGAATATAGAGAATACCACGAGCTTGGGCAGCATCTAGAGCATAAGCAGTAGATGTACCATCCTCGAAAGATATCAGTGCACCATTTCGTTCAGGCTTATACTTCAAATCAGCCGGCTTGTATCCCTTCGGAATCGAAGACATGATCACGGTCCCTTTGGTCGCAGTCAGAAGATTATTTCGAAGACCGATTAGGGCAGCCGTCGTGATTTCGTAGGTAAAACGAGTAGAACCTGTAGAAGTCAGTTCTTGGGACTTTAAGTCAGCCTTTCTAATACCCATTTCCTGGGAAACCGCACCGACATATTCGCTATCTACCTCGACCGTTAATTCCTCGACCGGCTCGCATTTTTCCCCATCAATATCTTTGTAAACAACTTCTGGGCGGCCAGCTTCCAGCTCATAGCCTTCGCGACGCATCGTTTCGATCAAAACAGAAAGATGGAGTTCACCACGACCAGAAACCTTATAGCCAAGGCCATCTGGTTTGATTTTTAGAGCAATATTCGTTTCTAGTTCTTTTTCTAGACGTTCTGCAATCTGGCGAGATGTCGTGAACTCACCTTCTTTTCCTTTCAGTGGAGAAGTATTCGGTCCAATGTAAATCGAAAGTG
Organism: Candidatus Nanosyncoccus sp.; assembly: GCA_045537505.1. Classification (GTDB taxonomy): domain Bacteria; phylum Patescibacteriota; class Saccharimonadia; order Saccharimonadales; family Saccharimonadaceae; genus Nanosyncoccus. The sequence continues at coordinate 1,316 of JAZSPO010000122.1, read as the reverse complement.
TGGGAGGCTCCAGCTCAATTGTCGGCAAAGCTTCGGGTTTTTCGCCAGTAGCAATAGTGTCTCCAATATTCGCATCGGTAATACCAGTTAGTGCAACGATATCACCAGCGTATGCTTCTTCGGCTTCTTCTTTACCAAGACCACGATAAGTGAAGGTCTTTTCAATTTTCGCCTGTTTCGAGCTAATCTGTGGTTCGCCATTTTCAAAAGAGGTTTTTAGAACTTTCACTGTTTCGCCATGTTTTAGTTTGCCTCGATGAATTTTCCCAATCGCATATTTGCCCAAATAATTATCAGCCGCCAGAGCGGCCACAAGTAGTTGCGCACCCTTACCCTCGTTTTCATCAATCTTCGGAGCAGGAATATCATTAATGATACTTTCGAAAATTACATGCAAATCATCGTCGAGATCGGTCGTCTTCCCAGCTTTGCCATCACGTGCAATTGCATAATAAATCGGATAATTAAGCTGTGACTCATCCGAGGCAAGCTCTAGGAACAAATCCGCGATTTCGCTTTCGACTTCCTCTATCCTCGCAGCTGGCTTGTCAATCTTGTTGATAATAACGACTGGTTTCAGATGTAGACCGAGAGCTTTCTGCAATACGAACTTGGTCTGTGGCATTGGACCCTCTTGCGCATCGACAATCAGGAGCACTCCATCCGCCATATTCAGTGTACGCTCGACCTCTCCAGAGAAGTCAGCGTGACCAGGGGTATCAATAATATTAATCTTGTAATCATTATAAAAAACTGCTGTTTGTTTCGCTGTAATCGTAATTCCACGTTCATGTTCCTGGTCCATACTGTCCATGATGAGAGTCTGCGACATCTCGGCCTGGTTTTCACGAAAAGTATGGGACTGTTTCAAGAGTCCATCCACAAGTGTAGTCTTTCCATGGTCAACATGGGCAATAATTGCGACATTTCTGATTTTCTGCATAACCAAATGATTATAGCATTTTTAGAGCAAAAAAGCAATCATATAGAAGAGACAAAAACAAGAGACCAAAAGCCCAGTAGCTTTTCTACTGGGCTTGTTTTATGTTCCTCCCTAGGCTTCTTTTCCTTCGATGACTCGAGATTTGAAACGCTTTTTTAGTTCTTTCAAATTCGAGCGTAAGATGAGTGTATCAATAAGAGTAGACACTGCGTGAACAATTGTGACTATACCGATTAACATCATAATCGAAATTGAAGCACCCCAAGGATTAATGATGAGAATAATTCCACAAACAAGGGAGACGAAAGACATTAAGCCAGAGAAAAATGCCATTCCACCTTTCAGAGAAGATATCATACTACTCGAAATTACT
>JAZSPO010000093.1:0-2641 GCA_045537505.1 Candidatus Nanosyncoccus sp. | reverse complement strand
GACAAAGCTTGGTATGATGATGAATAATGTCCACCATCCTCTGAAAAATATGTCGATATTAAATAGGCCGATTGCATTTCCGCCGAAAATAATACCAAGTACAACAAGTGCCACACCCCATGCTATTGGTTTTATTTGTTTCATTTTTCCCTCTCTAAATTATTAATATCAATTCTTGGTGGGTTTTACAGGTCTCGAACCTGTGACCTCAGCAATGTGAATGCTGCGCTCTAGCCAACTGAGCTAAAAACCCACTTATATGTTATAATTATAACATAATGAATCCAGAATTGAATAAATACGAGGCAGAAAAACAGGAGATCAATGATTTCCTAGCACAGCCTGATGCGTACGCTAGTCCAGATTTTGCTGCCAAATCTCGTAGACTTTCGGAACTAGACGAAATTATTGGTTTGATAAAAGAAATAGATAAGCTAAAACAGAATCTGGAGGAAGCAAAATCTCTCTTTTCTGATTCAGAACTTGGAGAAATGGCCCACGAAGATGCGAAGAACGCGGAAGAAAAAATTTCCCAAGACGAAGCGAAACTGGAAGAATTATTGCTGCCACGAGATCCAGATGACGACAAGCCAGTCATAATAGAAATTCGTGCCGGAGCTGGTGGTGACGAAGCTTCGCTTTTTGCCGGTGAATTATACAGAATGTATCTACATTATGCTGAGAATCATGGCCTAAAGACAGAATTAATTTCTCAGAATGAAAACGAAGCTGGTGGTATGAAGGAAGTTATCATACGAGTTTCTGGCGATAGACCATATGGGCAGTTGAAATTCGAAGGTGGAGTTCATCGTGTCCAACGTGTTCCAGTTACAGAGAGTCAGGGTCGGATTCATACTTCTACGGCGACAGTAGCTGTTTTGCCGGAAGCGAGTGAAAATGAAATCGATATCAAACCAGAGGATTTGCGAATTGATATTTATCGTTCTGGTGGCCATGGTGGCCAGGGTGTCAATACGACAGATTCTGCGGTCCGCATCACACACCTTCCGACTGGGATTGTAGTAGCTATGCAGGACGAAAGAAGTCAGCAACAAAACCGCATCAAAGCGATGACAATTTTGCGTTCTCGTTTGATTGAAAAGCAAAAAGAAGAAGAGCGTAAAAATGCTTCCGAGGCGAGGAAAAGTTTAATCGGTACAGGCGATAGAAGTGAAAAAATCCGTACTTATAATTTCCCTCAGGATAGAATCACAGATCATCGAATTCATTATAATCGCTCGAATATTAATGCTGCGATGAATGGCGATATTGAAGATATTATCAACGAGTTGACGAAACACGAACGTGAGCTCGCAGTGGCTGAATAACGAATCTAGAATGACGATAGCAGAGTGGCTAAAACAGGCAAAAAAAGAAATTCATCCATCAGATGCGGAATTGATTTTGTGCAATGTACTAAAAGTTGCCGAAAGAAGCGATCTTGTGCTAAAAGAAGAAATTCCAATTTCTCCAGAACAACAACATGCAGCCAATGAACTGAAAGAACGTCGTAAAAAAGGTGAGCCGCTGGCTTATGTTTTGGGGCACAAAAATTTTTATGGTTATAATTTTTCCGTTTGTCCAGATGTTCTAATTCCCCGTCCAGAAACTGAGAATATAATTGACTTAATTAAAAAAGAAATATCATGTAATTCTTTTGAGGATGAACTAATAATATGTGATGTCGGCACTGGGTCTGGATGTATAGCGACTACAGTTTGGCTTGAACTGGTAAAAGATTTCAGCGAAAATGAGTTGAAAGTTTTTGGATCTGATGTATCCGAAAAAGCCCTGAAAGTTGCGAAAGAAAATGCAAGAAATTTGGGTGCAAAAATTACTTTTTTGAAATCCAATTTGTTGGAAGCTTATCCAAAGGAGTTACTACGTCCACAACAGATTGATTTTCTAGTTGCGAATCTGCCCTATGTTGATCGAGACTGGGATTGGCTTAATCACGAAAATCTGAAATACGAACCAGAACAAGCTCTCTTCGCAGACAAGCGTGGTCTAGCGGCAATATTGGATTTAATTGTGCAGGCAAAGAAAATCAGTCCGAAATATTTAATCCTAGAAGCTGACCCATCGCAGCACAACGAAATAATATCATTTGCGGAGAAAAATGATTTTTATCTCATCACAAAAAATGGATTTATTCTAGTTTTTATTAGCTAAAATTATCCTTGTTGACCAGAAGACTTATATGGCTCCAATGTGACTGTCGTAGTGTAATCTTGTCCGTCTCGACGGTATTTTACCTCTATCGTTTCGCCGATAGAATATTCGCCAACCAAAGTCGACAAAGAACCTGCTTTTCCGATGTTGATACCGTTGATTGCGAGAATAACGTCTCCTGCTTTGAGACCAGCTTTGTCTGCTGGACCATTCGAAATAACTGAGTCGTTCTCTCCTAGATATGCACCGTAATCAACATCGAGATCATATGAATCTTTTATCTCTGTCGTTACAGGAAGATAAGCTACGCCGATATAGGCTCTTTCTGCTTTACCTGTCTCGATGATTGTTTTTAGCATTCCTTTGATGGACGAGATAGGAATTGCAAAACCGATGTTGTCTCCATATGCAGAAGTGGCAGTGTTGACACCAACGACTTCGCCTGCTGCGTTGACAAGTGGTCCACCAG
>JAZSPO010000041.1:0-2317 GCA_045537505.1 Candidatus Nanosyncoccus sp. | reverse complement strand
TGACCTCCTTGGTTTATGGAACAAAGTAACACTAATTCAAATAGTGTGATATAATAAGGTTTCAAGGAGATATATGAACTATAAAACACCTACAAAGGCTATCATCACTGATGCTGGATTTGCAAGCCGCTATTTGCCTATTACAAAAACTATTCCAAAAGCAATGCTACCCCTAGGAAATCGACCAATTATGCAATTAGTGGTCGAGGAATGCGTCGATGCTGGAATAAAAGAAATAATAATCGTCGCGACGCCAGACGGTAGAGGGATTTATGATGATTATTTCCACAATCCTTGTCCGAAGATCGAAGCACAACTTGCTTCACAAGGGAAAAATGAGCGTTTTGAGCCAGTGAAAAAAGTGCTAAATTTTCCAAAAATTACTGTCATTGAGCAAGACCAAAGTTTACCATACGGAAATGGTTCGCCAGTCGCGTCCGCAAGAGAATTTATTGATGACGACGAGGCCTTCATTGTTGCTTAGTCTGATGATGTGGTGTTCGGAGCTAGTGCAGTAAAAGACTTAATAGAGTCTCATAAAACTCATCCAGATGCAAAAGCGATCATTGCTGCACAAGAAATGCCGCATGAAGAGATGAATAAGTATGGTGCCATCAGCCTGAAAGATGCTGAGAAAATGACCCTGAAAGATATTATTGAAAAATCGGATGATGCACCTTCTGATTTGGCTTCGTATGGTCGTTACTTGCTCACTCCAGAGGTATTTGAACACTTAGATCCGAAGAATATAGGAAAAGACGGTGAGCTTTGGACTGTAGATGCAATTACGAAAATGGCAGAATCTGGTAATGTTTACGTAGAAAAAACAAAGGGCCAATGGATGACCACTGGCGATCCGAAGAATTATTTCTTGTCTCATTTGCAATTTGTCAAAGAGTTTGAAGATTATTATCCAGAGATACTCAAAAAGCTAAACGCATAGTCGTGTTATAATTGGACTATGTCGGAGGTCGGAGAACGGAAAGAAAAAAAGAGTGGGAATTTGTCGCTTACTACGGCAGATTTTGTGCATTTGCATAATCATACTCATTATTCTCTGTTGGATGGCCTCACAAAAGTACCTGATTTAGTCGACTTCGTGAAGGAGACAGGTATGCAAGCTGTCGCCGTGACTGATCATGGGACAATGAGCGGCTTGATCGAATTATACAAAACTTGCAATAATAACAAGATTAAGCCAATTCTTGGTCTGGAGGCGTATGTCGCAGCTCGTGGCCGAAAAGATCGCGATCCTGCCCATGATAAAGAAAGATTCCATATTACTCTGCTCGCAATGAATTACAAAGGATACCAAAACCTTTGCCAGATGTTGACCTTGGCAGAAACGGAGGGTATGTATTATAAGCCCCGTATCGATCATGAACTGATGGAGAAATACAACGAAGGGATAATTTGTCTTTCTGGGTGTGCTTCTTCGGAAATCTCAGTAAAGTTAAAGGAGGGTGATTTGGATGGTGCATCCAAGCTCGTCGATTGGTATGCGAAGACTTTCAAAGATCGATTCTATCTGGAAATGCAAGATCATGGACATCCTGACTCGCCAACGCATTGGGAAGATCAGAGAAGGATAAATGAAGGTTTGCAAAAAATTGCAAAGAAGACAGGTTTACCGCTAGTTGTGACCTGTGATGGGCACTATCTGAAGCATGAAGACCAAGATACGCATGAAATTCTACTCTGTGTCGGCACAGCAAGTAATCTTTCGGACCAGGACAGAATGACTCTAAAAGATTTCGAATTGCACGTTATTCCACCCCAGGATATCATAGATCGTTGGGGAAAGGATTTTCCAGATGCAATTCGCAATACGAAAAAAATTGCAGATAGGTGCAATGTTGATTTGCAGCTTGGTCGTATTCTGATTCCAAAATTCCCAGGTATTCCCAAAGGAGATGATGAGAAGTCATACCTTGACAAATTAGTATATCGTGGTCTAGTATTTCGATATGCTGGTAAAACAGAGGAAGAAGTAAAGGATCTCTCTGTCAAAGAATGTCAAAAAATTCTAAAAGATGCCAAAAGACAGGATGTGTTAGACCGCATAGAATATGAGCTTTCCGTCGTGGACAAGATGCGTTATAACGGCTACTTTTTAATTGTCCAGGATTTTATTAACTGGGGAAAACATAAGCGTATTGTCTATGGTCCAGGACGTGGTTCGGCTGCAGGTTCTATCCTGGCGTATGCTTTGCGTATAACGGAGCTAGATCCACTGAAATATGACTTACTTTTCGAGAGATTTCTGAATCCAGATCGTATCTCTATGCCAGATATCGACACAGATATCCAAGATACA
>JAZSPO010000063.1:0-1770 GCA_045537505.1 Candidatus Nanosyncoccus sp. | reverse complement strand
TTCTCTTTTTTCTTCGTGATTTTCTCTGCACTTTCCTCTTTCATCTTCTCGGAAAGTTTCGCTAGGCAATCTTTTGCCTCCTTCTCGATTTCTTCAATTCGCTTATTGGCATTCTCTTCCAGTTCATCGAATTTGGCATTTAAATCATTTCGAAGGTTCTTGAATTTTTCTGCCTGAGCCTTGTCCATGCTATCGTGTTTCACAGCATCGAATACGGAAGTACTTTCTTCTGTCTCTTCAGGTGCTACTGCGAAGTCACTGGTCATCTCATCCGCATCCCAGTCGGCGACTTCCAGATCTTCTGCTGGCATGCCTTCTGCTGCTGCTACGCTTTCGTCTTCAGCTTCGACATCGGCATCCTCTGCTCGTTCAATCATGGCTTGATATTCCAAGAACTCTTTTTTCTTCTTCATGAAAGCTTTGAGCTTCTCATTCACAGCATCCGCTTTCTCGTCAATTTCTTTTTCACTCATTTCTCCGAGATCGGCACTATTATATATAGATTCTTGTTCCTGGCGGAGGAGCGATTCCTCTTCTGCGATTTCTTTTTCTGTGAGGTTCTTCAGGTCTTCACGATTTAATAATTCTTGCGTACGAAGATAATCTTGTACCGCTTCGCCATAAGATGCTTTGCCATTTTCTTCGACTTCCTTTTGGAATTTCTCTCGGTAATATTCCGCATCGTGTTTCATTCCTGGTACGACAATTTCGCCGATTCGATCTGGATACTTATTATAATATCCCGTAATTCCAGCATATCCTTTTTGTAGTGCCTGCTGTCTTTCGATGCGTTCTGTCTCGATTTTTGCGAGTTGCTCTTCTTTCTCTTTTTGTTCACGTTTTGATGCTTCGATTTCTTCACGTAATTTTTGTTCTTCGTCCGAGCCATAATATTCAAACAAATCTACTGCGCGTTTTCCCAGCATCATTCTAAATGCTTCGTTAAAGCGGCCTTTTTCTTTCTTTTCTGCCTGGTCGTTCATATCCTGATTCTGGTTTGCTCCTTGTAGTTCAGGATTTTCTACACTTGGGTTTTTTGTTACTTCCGGATTCATGATTATGCCTCCTCCGTCTCAGATTTTTCTTCATCTGGCTCGCCCAAGAAAATATCTTGGAAAGTTTCTAAAATATGCTTGAGAATCTCGCCTGCATCCAAACCAGCCGATTCGATGATTGCACCCACTTCATCAAAATTCTTGTTTTCGTCGTTTAAGACATTCTCAAATTCATCCAGCTTGTCATCAGGAAGCTCTCTTAACACTTCCTTATTAAACTCCTCGATCAACTTCTCTTTGATTGTTTTTTTCAAGTTCTCCTTCTTGTCGTCGGAGAGCTTGCTCAGTCCTTTCTTTTCTATCAGTAAATCTGCATACTGATCGAAAGACTGCATGAATTGGGTGTCATCCATAGTATTTCTTTCTTTTAATTTTTTATTTTTATATTATTAATATAACCTTTATACCCCTAATTGTAATACTAACGCTTATAATTGTCAAGTACTTTTTTAGATTCGGACATCAAAAAAACCGAACAGTCTTGTTCGGTTTTCAATCGGAATAGGTTACTTTTTTACATAATTACATCGGAGTCGAAGATACTTCCTTGGCTAGCGAAGTGACCGAGTTTTTTTCTAGTTTCTTTGCTGACTTTGATTTTCTCAGAGTCGTACTTTCTTTCTCTTGTCTCGGACCCTCCGAAGAGTTCGAAACCTCCTATTCCGATACTATTTTTCATCTTATATTTTGCTCCTTTTTCTTATTATAATGTTTA
>JAZSPO010000112.1:0-7521 GCA_045537505.1 Candidatus Nanosyncoccus sp. | reverse complement strand
AAAACCATGAGCAAGAACAGCAACATCCAGCGTGCTAGGAGTTCTTCGCGTATCATCAAATATGGTGCAGTCGGTTTTACGAGAAATGTTTGGCTTTCGGTCGCAGCGACCTTGGTGATGAGTGTGACATTGATAGTCCTCTTCGTGACAATTATCGCGAGTGCTATTCTCGCCAGTACTGCGGACGCCATGCGAGAAAAAATTGATATTACGGTCTATTTCAAACCAGGAACATCTATTGCTGCATTGAGTAATATGTCGGCCACAATGGATGCGGATGAAAATGTCAAATCAGTAGAAATATCCACCTCGGAAGAAGAATACCAGAAAATGGTCGAGGAAAACAAAGACAACGAAGGAATCATGCAAACTCTAGAAGACGACACGATGCGTGAACTAATGATTTCTGGTATGAATGCAACTATGCGTATAAAAGTTTTCGACGTTAATGATTTATCTAGTATTAAAAATATCGTCAATACTGATCGTCACTTCATAGTCAATATCGATTCCGAAAAACTACCTACCTACGATGTCAACCGAACCGAAATCGAGACGATTACCTCGTGGGCGAATATTGCAAGGAATGGCGGCATTATTCTTTCTATCGTCTTTCTCGCCATTTCTATTTTAGTCATTTTCAACACTATTCGTATGGCAATCTTTTCTCGTCGCGAAGAAATATACATGATGAAATTAGTCGGTGCGGATAATAGTTTCATTCGTGGCCCATTCCTGATCGAAGCACAAATATCTGGCGTAATCGCTGGCGTTATCGCAGCCACGGTCGGCTATTTCGGCTTCCATGCATTAGCTCCGTATCTAGAAAAATATGGTATCAATATTTCTGCAATCAACCAAATCCTAGAAACAAGTTGGCTGGTACTAGTTTTCGTGATTACAATAGCTATAGGAGTTCTAATTGGAACTATTTCGTCCACTTTGGCAGTCCACAAATATCTTTCTACTAAAACACGTCGAACCCATAAAAAGTAACTCTTTACAATTCATTACGCTTATGCTAATATGAGAGCATGAAAGCTCTCAACAAAAAATCTTTGTGTATTTTGTCCTCGTTAGCCGTTGCCATTACATCTGTTTTTGTCTATGCCAATCATACTTATGCTTTGTCATCCGCTTGTAAAAACAGTCCAGCTTGTATGGAAGCAGTTGCAAGAGAACAAGAAGCAACCAGCAAGGCAGAAGAGGCAAAATCCACTGCCAATGAATACCAGAACAAGGTCAATCAATTACAAGTAGAAATTAGTAGTATCCTGACCCAGATAGCAGAAAGCGAAGCATACTCCAATCAGCTTCTTGAACAAATCCAGGCGACAGAGGAAAAATTACACGAGCAGCAAGCTGTACTCGCTGATCTTTTAATCCAAATTCATTTCGAAAACAAGACAGATTCCATTACGATCTTAGCTGGTTCGAACTCTATCTCTGATTTCGCAGAAAAACAATCTCGCATCGATACATTAAAAACACAAATTAATTATTCCGCACAAGAAATCAAAGCAGCAAAAGAACAATTGGAAAAAGATCGCGAGGCTGTAGAACAAATCATTAAGAATCAACAGACGATGAAAGATTCACTCGCTGCCACACAGGCTGAACAACAAGAATTGGTAAACAAATACCAGAGTGATTCGGACGCATATTCAGAAGAAGCAAAAGCAGCTCGCGAAGCACAAAGAATTGCTATGCAAGAATACATGGCTGCACACCGTGATCAATATTCCGGACCAGTCTATTATGGAGAGAATACTTATCGTTGGCAGGGAAACTGTCCGCAGCAGCAAGATTATTTTACTACTAGTGCAGACGGCAGAGCAATCGGTGGATACGTTTGTGAATGTGTCAGCTATGCAGGCTGGAAAGCATACGAACTATATGGCTTATATCTTTCCTGGGGTAATGCAAATACATGGGATGATTACGCACGTCCATACGGCATCGTAGATCATAATCCAGCACCAAATGTTATTGGACAAACTGATGCTGGTGGCTATGGACATGTCTTCTGGGTCGAATCAGTTAATTCTGATGGCTCGATCAATATTTCCGAATACAATAATGCCTACTCGTCTCTCAGCGGACAATGGGGAGATTTCGGTTCTCGTGTGATTCCGGCAAGCCAAGTTGGATACTATAATTACCTTCATGTTGACCGTCTTTAACAAAGCTGTGGTAGAATAAGATAATGACAGAACTAAAGAAAAATAATTATTCTTCAAACAGCCCAGAAAAAAGAGAACAGAGAAAAGTAAGTCTTAATCTTTCTACGGTCATCATTGTATCCGCTCTTTTGCTAATTGGTGGATTTTTTGTCGGAAAGTATTGGAATAACTTCTTCAATCAATACGGTCCATACCTTGGGCTATCACAATCTTCGCCAACCTTGAATTGGGATTCGTTAAACGAAGTCTATGGGAAATTATCAGCTAACTACGATGGCGAAGTAAATAATGAGCAGATCATCGAGTATGCGAAAAAGGGAATTGCAAAATCTGTCAATGACCCATACACCGAGTACATGTCGGCTACAGAAGCGACAGATTTCCAGAAATCGCTTCATGGTGATGTCGGTTCTGGAATTGGAGTCGTCATCGCGAAACGAGAAAATTATGTCCGTGTCGTACGCACATTACCAGACAATCCAGCCAGCCGTGCTGGGGTCTTGGCGGGCGACATTATCTACAAGATAAACGATGAGGAAGTATACAACCTGGATGCAAATGATATTGCGACAAAATTACGTGGTAAATCTGGCGAATCAGTAAAATTGACCGTCGTTCGCGATAATCAGGAAATTAGTTTTGACTTGGTACGAGAAGAAATTAATAATGTTTCTGCTTATGTGACATACTCTGACAAAACTGCAATAATCACAATCTTACGTTTCGATACAGATACTGGTAGCATTGTCAAAGATTTCACGAACGAATTTGACGAAAAGGGAATAGAAAAAGTTATTCTCGATTTGCGTGATAATGGAGGTGGCTATGTTTCTGCTGCGACAGACGTGATTTCTCTTTGGATAGACAGCAAAGCAATCCTCATCCAGAAATCGATCAAAACACCTGAGGAAGTTACTTACGCCTCGCATGGACAAGCCAAATTAGCAAATATGAAAACAGTCGTCTTGGTCAATGGTGGCACTGCTTCCGCTTCTGAAATCGTTGCCGGTGCACTCAAAGATTATGATAAGGCTACTATTCTTGGCGAAAAGACATACGGAAAGGGCGTCGTCCAATCTTTGCTTTCTTTCTCGGATGGCTCGCTACTAAAAGTTACTACAGCACACTGGTATACGCCAAATGGCAATACTATCAATAATACTGGAATCTCTCCAGACCAAGAAGTCATTCGCTCTTTCGACGATATTAATGCAGACAGAGATCCACAATTAGATACCGCCTTGGCTTTGTAATTCCATAATTGGAACGAACATGATATAATAGAAACATCTATGAATGTAAAAGTCTATTCGACAAGTTGGTGTCCGTATTGTCATGCAGAGATGGATTGGCTTGATGAGCTTGGTGTAAAATACCAAGAAATTGATGCCGAGAATATGGAGCTAGAGTCAATTCCAGTTACCGAAATTGGGGATAAAAAAATCGTTGGCTTTGATCGTCCAGCTATCTTAAAGGCGTTAAAAGAAGCTGGAATTTATCAAAAATGAAGCAAAACTTAATTTTCATACATGGATTCCGGGGAAATGGACTTGGCCTAAAAGGTTTGGCTGAAAAATATTTTCCATCCGAAAAATATAATACTTTTACTCCGTCTCTTCCGCCAGCGGGAGGAAAAACTCTAAAAGAATACTCTCCGAAAAATTACGCCCGTTTCATTGCCGACTATATCAAAGAAAAAAACATCAAATCTCCAATTCTGATTGGTCATTCAATGGGCTCTATCATCGTTGCAGCTATCGCCGAAAGATACCCAGAGCTAATTAATAAAAAAATTATTTTCCTAGCACCGATTTCGACCCATCCTCCGCGTTTATTTGCTGCTCTATCGCCTTTGACGAGCGTTCTGCCGAACAAAGTTGTAAGTTATATTACTACGGGATATTTATTTGTTCCAAATGATAAAGAATTGCTCAAAAAGACTCTCCAAATGACTTATTTATGTGGTTCTGACTACACCACGAAGAGAGATGTCTATCGCTCAGCAAAATTTTCCTCCAATTACTGTATCGCCGACTTCAGCTACAAAAAAGAGGCTTGTTTCATCATCGGAGAAAAAGATCGCGTTGTGTCAGTCACGAAGTCGAAAGAGCTAGCCGAAAAAACGAAAGGCGAAACAATCATTATAAAGAATGCAGGTCATCTACTCAACTATGAATTACCAAAAGAAACTGCAGAGGCCATAAAATCTTTTATCGAAAAATCTTAATCGTCTTTTTCTGTTTCACTTTTAATGGCTTCCTGATATATCTCTAAGAAACGAGATAAGGTGTGCCCCAAATCATGCTTCTTTGCCATCTCTAGACTATTATTTCCATATTCTTTGCGTAGTTTTTCATCAGACAAAAGAGTCTTCATGGCTCGTGATATCTGTTTTACATCTTTTGGGCGACAAAGAAAACCATTTTTCTTATTCTGACAGAGTTCTTTGACCGCACCTGCATCGACAGCAATCAAAGGAAGCCCAATCGCTGCCGCCTCTATCAGAACAATACCTTGTGTCTCGGTCTCGCTCGCTGTCGCAAAAAACGAGGCACTACGATATACGTCTATTAACTCTGGTGGTAATATCTTACCGAGAAAACGAATCTGATGAGAAAGACCGAGCTCTGCGACTTGCTTTTGTAGTTTAATTTTCGCAACGCCATCTCCGACAATGATTAACTCTGTATCTGGAAATTCTTCTGCAATTAATGAAAAGGCGTCAATAATGACATCTATGCTCTTTTCTGGATCGACTCTACCAATATAGGCAATTCTAGTTTTCTTAGAATCAAGATTATATTTTTCACAAGTTTTGGTGGCAGGTTTTTTGGGCTTGAACTGTGAAAGATCTATTCCGTTTGAAAGAGCCTCGACTTCTACTTTGAAACGTTTTCTATTTTTCGGTACGAGGTCATTAATCGCCATCTCTGTAGGCATCGTCGCAAACTCGCCATTTTTCATATAGGATGTAAGATATGCTTTTACGACTGCATCGACTGGCTTTTTCACCGGCTTAAGAAGCTTAAATTGACTAGTATAATTATCTGGATAAGAATGTCCTGTGGAGACAAACGGCACATCATATTTTTTGGCATAATGAGCCGCAGCTAAACCGACTGTCCCAGCTGTTTGTGAATGAATTATCTCAGGCTGGAAAGCATCAAGTTCTTTTTTCATTTCCGAGTATGGCTTAACTGCCATCCAGAGACCATTTTTATATGCGACTCGAGGAATCTTAATGCCGAGAACCTTTTTTGCTTTTGGAATTGTATGAATCTGGTCTGGGTAAAAAGGGAATCGTTTCGAAGAAAGATGGACTTCTTCTAATTTTCCACCGAAATCTTTCCTGGAGTAATAATTTCCGGTTGCACTAGGAACAAAAACCATTACTTCGTGTCCTTGTTTCGCTAGACCTCTTGCAAGATTAGTCGTAAAGACAGCCACACCATTCGTCATCGGATAATATGTATCTGAAGTAATAGCAATTCTCATGTTATAATGATTATAGCATGAAAAAGAAATCAGCTTCGAATTCCATCGTCGTCAATCGCCGAGCAAGATTTGATTACCAACTCGGAGAAGAACTTGTTTGTGGCATGAGCTTATCTGGTCAAGAAGTTCGCCAGATACGCGATCATCATGTCCAGCTCAAAGGCTCTTTCGTCACATTAAGGAAAGGGGAACTCTGGCTGAATAATCTCACGCTCGGATCTGAAACCATCCGCAACATCCGTCTTCTCGTGACGAAGAAGCAGCTGAGAGACTTTGCGAGAGTAAAACAAGATGGCTATACGATAGTTCCGACGAAATTATTAGGAAACGAACGTTTTATCAAGTTAGTAGTTGCAGTTGCACGAGGAAAGAAAAAATACGATAAAAGACAAAACATAAAAGAACGTGATATCGAGAGAGGGAGATACTAACTGTGAAATATAAGATTTTTTCCTGGAACGTCAACGGTATCCGAGCCATCCTCAAAAAGGGCAATCTACAGGATTTGATCACAGAACAAGGCCCAGATATTCTCTGCATACAAGAAACGAAATCCAAACCAGGTCAGCAAGAGATAGATTTTCCAGAGTATGAAGAAATCTGGAACTCAGCTCTTCGTCCTGGATATTCTGGTACTGCCATCTTCACAAAAAAGAAACCACTTAGCACATTTTCTGGTTTCACTGACGATATAAAAATAGCTTATCCGTGGACAGATGATACGCATGGCGATCCAAACGATGAAGGGAGAATTTTGACTTGCGAATACCCAGAATTTTTCTTAGTCACAGTTTATACACCAAACAGCAAACGAGATCTTTCTCGTCTCTCCCTCCGAAAAGAGCTCTGGGATCCTGCTTTTCTACTTTTTCTCAAAGATTTAGAAAAAACAAAACCAGTGGTAGTTTGTGGAGATTTCAATGCTGCACATACCGAGATTGACCTCGCGAGACCAAAAGACAACGAACAAAACGCTGGTTACACGAAAGAAGAACGCCAGGGAATTAAAAATATTCTAAAAGCGGACCTCATCGATACATTTCGATTTTTGCATCCAGACGAAAAAAGATATACTTGGTGGACCTGGCGAGCACATGCGAGAGAAAGAAATATCGGCTGGCGTATTGATTATTTTTTCATTAGCAAATCGCTCGAGAAAAATCTCCTTGCGGCCGAAATATGTGAAGAAAAAATGGGTTCTGATCACTGTCCAATCATGATAGAGCTAGATTTTTAGGAAAGGAAAAATGGAAAAAATAGATTATTGGGAGAAGAAATCGGAAAAACCAGATTCGACTGATCTTGAGTGGAATATTCCAGAGCAGAAGAGTGGCAGCGTTTCGATAATTGGTGGAAATTCACAAAATTTTTCTACAGTTATTCGCTCAGCCGAGTTTCTACAAAAAACCTACCCCATCAAGAAGCTAAATATCGCTATCCCAGACTCGTTGCGAGGAAAGATTCCTCCGATGCCAGAATTTATTTTTTGCCCTTCGACCGATTCTGGTTCTTTCTCCGAAAGTGCATTACTAAACGAAACTGTAAGTTCAGTAGATTTTTCCATCTTCATTGGCGATCTTTCGCGTAATTCTGCCACAGCAGTCGCTATTGCTGACGCAATAAAATCATCTAGTACCCCAATACTAATAACTCGAGATAGCGTCGATCTAATTTTGCCAGAAATGAATGATATCATAGAACGTGATAATCTATTCGTTATCGCATCTATGGCCCAAATCCAAAAACTTTTCCGTGCAGTTTATTATCCAAAAGTAATTCTATTATCGATGCCAATTCTGCCAGTAGTCGAAGCATTGAAGTCGGAGGCCAAGCGGTCTTAGGA
>JAZSPO010000086.1:0-1723 GCA_045537505.1 Candidatus Nanosyncoccus sp. | reverse complement strand
TCTTCGCCTTCGTTTTCGTCTTTTTCTTCGGTCTTTTCGATTCAGCTTTCACATCATCATCTATAGCATCTCCTTTCAGAGCCTTGATAGCATTAGAGATACGTCTAACCTTTGACTTGTTTCGTCTTGAACTCTTGGACGAAGAAGGGCTTTTTGAAGAAGATTTCTTCGAAGTGGCGGAGCTGCTAACCTTTCGAGGATTTCTGGTTCGTCTCGCCGAAACAGTTCTTTCGCTCTCGTCCATCTCTTTTAGCTCATCATTCGTTATTTCGTTTTCATCTACGAGGTCTTTCTTGATAATTTGTAATGCATGGACTAATTCTTTTTTCTCATACCATGTTGGTACATTGATAATTTGTGTCGCAATCTTTGTTGCTACAGGACAAAACTCCGGATGATAATCCACTTTATGGAAATATCTCTGAGGAGCGACAGGAGTATCATACCAGATGTCGTTGAAAATATAGCCTTTTTTCTCCAAATTCCCCAAAACTTTATCCCTGTCATTAACCAGATAAAAATCTCGTAAAGGTCGCCTACCCATGTGGGACGTTGCTTGTAATTTTCTCAGTGCCAGCTTCGCCTGCCAATAGGTTAATCTCACCTTCGTATTCACGACTCCATCAGCCGACTTTTTAATTGCATGAACTTTTACAAAAAAGCTTGTGAATAATCTGCCCAATTTGTTATTCAAACGATATCCGCCTCTTATAATTGCTGAAATTAGTGGATAAAAACGTGCACGCAAGCGATCTTTTAAGATTGGCTTCAGTTCTGGCTGGTTGACTGGGCTATTTAACGGATCCGTCAAAACGAGTGCTCCGCCCGTCACCACATCAACTGCCTTTCCTTTGCCAAAAGACAGAATTGTCGCTCGTCCGACCGTTCCAATCTCTCTTCCATCGCGATATTTTCTTCCGACACAATGAGCCAAATCCTCAATAATAGACAATTTATAACGCTTTGCAACTCTCTCTATGCCTTCAATATCAGCTGGAATACCAAGATTATTTTGGACGATTACGGCTTGGACATCGGTCTCTCTTTCTAGTAATTTTAGGAGCTCTTTTTCACCGAAATGTAGAGTTTTTGGATCGACATCGGCATAAACCGGAATACATCCTGCCGCACGCACAGCTTGTACTACTGCATAGCAAGTCAGACTTGTAACGACCACCTTTCCCCCTCTTTTGGCGACTGCTTTGAGAGCAACAGCGAGAGCAGTGCGTCCATTGGAATAGACGGCAACATGGTCATAGGTCGCACCATAATGAGCAGCGAGATAAGCACGGAGTTCTGAAAGATCAAAATCATTACCAAACGCAAAAGTATGGCTCAATGTCTCTTTAATGGAATATGTGCTAGAAAGACCTAGAAAATATTTTTTCATCTAATACTCCTTAGCACTCTATAAATTGCTTTGGCCAAACCTTCCGGATCGCAAATATACGGAGCATGAGTCCATTTATCATAAAACTTCAAATCACTATTTTTCAACCTTTGATGCATTTTAATAGCTTGGCGTGGTGGAGTGACAGTATCTTGTCTTCCCCAAAGAATAGATATCGGCGTGGTAATGTTAGAAAAATCGAGGTCCTTGTCCGATTCGAGCATATTTGCAAGCGTTTTTTTCATGTTTTCTGGGGCTCGATCATAGTCACTTGCGCCCAAAAGCTTATGGTAAACTTTACGTAACGGCTTGATACTCTTTAGGGGGGATAAT
>JAZSPO010000005.1:0-8023 GCA_045537505.1 Candidatus Nanosyncoccus sp. | reverse complement strand
TATTTATGTCTTCGGCTATGTCAGTGTAGCAATCTCATTGCTTATCGGTGCATTACTCATTCGTGCAGCCAACAATCCAAAGAAATCAACTTTTGCTCTTGTTTTGATTGTCCTTGCTACTGTTTGTAGCTTAACAACATTGCTCACTTCCGGATTTACGAACTATTCAACTGTTTTAGGAAATGTGTTATCTCTCACGATTGACATTCTTGCTTTCATGGCTCTCGTGAAGATCAGAAACTCAGTCAACGAATAAGACAAGTTCTTGATTATAAGAGCAACTGAAATATAGCTACAATTAATGAGGGTAGGACCTGCATTGGATATTGCAGGACACCGCCCTCTTATAAGTTGGTCAGAAACCAGCTTTTTTGATGGAAAACGACTCATAATAATCGACTTATGAATTCATCCCACCTGATAATATTCTAAATTTTTTCATTTGTATTCCAAATGTCGATTAATTTATCAAAATTCTTATATGGATTTAGCATTAGCGTCGCTAATTCGTCTAATTCCTTGTATTCTTCTTCACTTAATCGGTAATTCTTATCCCTCGCATACTTAGGATTTTGGGTAAACAGAATTTCATTATTTATGAGTGAGTGATATTCATAAAATAATTCAATCATTGCACCATTCAATCCATAAGTAAATGGATTCGAAAACGTATAAATGTCTTCTTCTTTGTATTTACCACTTCTAAGACCTAAATAAGCCTCGGCAGAAAAAATGAATTTATCCCTCGGCATGTCAATCAGGGGATAGTCTATACCAAGTTCTTCTAGAATTCCATCATCATACTGCAAAGTAAGATCTACTAGTATCCATCTTTCTTCATTTTTATCATAATACTCTGCAATCCAATGCTCTCCAGCACCATTATTTTGACTGACAGAATGCGTGAATCCGCATCTTATTCTAGATGGTATATTTTTTGCTTTTAATATTGCTATTAATAATATTGATGTCTCTCTGCAACAAACGTGTATCTTGTCTTCAATCTTTCTATTAAGATTAAAATTTGGATCTCTTCGTAATAATTCTGAGAGCATACTAATCGCAATGGGAAAATAATCATTCTCGAAAATCAAACTCGTTTTAGGTATTTTTGTCATATCACCATAAAAACTATTTACTTCTCGCCTATATTCTTCATCTTTCAAATCAAAAGGGTGAATAATTTAGTTTCTCAGTAAAGAACAGAGAATTTCTATATCATCAGGTAAGTCTCTAGCAAATTCTTTATATTATCCTAGATCAGTAAATAGGCTCGTTTGTCTATAAAATTTCAATATTTTCTCTTCAGCCATAATTAACATCTATTTTAACATCTATTTTGTTTTCTGTGATAGGTGGGGAGGGAATGCATCGACACAAAAAAAGACTCTTCGAGCCTTGTTTTATTTCTGGTGGGCGGGGAGGGAATCGAACCCTCATGACATTGCTGTCACCAGATTTTGAGTCTAGCGCGTCTACCAATTCCGCCACTCGCCCAATGGAATAATTATAACATATCTTTCTAAGAATCAAAAGTGACTTCTCTTTCAAAAGATTCTGCCGTTTTTTAGTAGATTTAACTAAACCATTTAACATTAGCATTTTTAATAATTAGGTTTTTATGCTATAATTTTCGTATGAACCCGACAACTGGTGGGCTGGATTATAATGACCCAAAAAAACGTCAGAAGGATGCTGCTGCGGAGTTGGCACGCCAAAAAGTTCTTTCGGCGTATTATTCTGATGCCAAAAAAGTTGACGGAAAAGACGGTAAAAAAACAAATCAAACAAACGACATTGATATCGATAAACTTCTGACAAGAAGACCGCAAAACAAGGCTTATAGCAATCTCGGTAAAATCGCCCAGAAGATGTTCGATTCTCCTTCTCGTCCAGCGACGAAAGTTGTTTCAAAAACGCCGACTTCATACAAAAGCACACCTATTAATGGGAGTATGGATTTCGAGAGCAGTTCCTTGGATGGATCCGTTGTCGACTGGCGAAAATACCACTCGGCGTGGCAATTATATTATCAGAAATATTACAGTGATTATTACGCAAAAGCTGCCAACCAATACCTAGAAGAAGAGAGGCAAAAAATTCCAGAGAGCAAAACTCCTATTATTACTGACCAGCCGGTTGATCCTACGGACGAGGAAGAGAAAAATATTTTCATCACATTGCGAGAAAAAATTAGAAGCCGAGCAGAAAAGGAAAACAAGCGAACTCGTCGATACGGAAAATTCTTCCCAATTATCGCTGGTGTGGTCGCCGTATTACTTATTCTTTTCCTACAATACAACCGCATGATTTTCGCACCAATTATGGCCTATGTTTCTCCAGGTAATACCTCCGATAATGGCATTACTGAAATTGATCCGACAATTACAAAAGCCGTCGGGCCAGACAATCGTTTAATTATTCCGAAACTAAACGTCGATGTTCCAGTCCATTTTGGCGTATCTGGCAATGACACTGATGCTATAAACGCTGCAATGGAAAACGGCGTGACACAATTTTCCATCCCTGGAGCCTCGGCTCTTCCTGGACAAATTGGTAATCTAGTCATTTCCGGACATTCGGCTGGCGATATTTATAGTAACAACCAGTACAAGTTCATCTTTTCCGGTCTGGAAAGACTATCAAATGGAGATTTACTCTATATCGATTATAATGGCACGAGATACACTTACTCTGTGACGAAAATGGAGACGGTCGAGCCGACGAATGTCGCTGCACTTGTCTACGAAACCACGAAGCCGATGTTAACCCTCGTCACATGTACGCCTCTGGGAACTTCTCGCTATCGTTTACTGGTATCTGCAGAGCAAATTAGCCCAACACCTTCGGGAGCTACACAACAGCAAGAATACGTAGATGATGGAACTGTGAATGAAGAAAGTATGCCAGAAAACGAGCCAACCTTCTTCGAGAGAATATGGAACTGGCTCACTGGTAATAACTAATTACTCTACAATCTTTTCTCTGAATAAATTTGTATTGCCACGATCTTTTTTTAGGTAATATAAGTATTTGTTGTCCTTCGATATGAATGCATTACTAGTCGCATTAGTGATCTCTCTCATATTTGTCCCATCGAAATCCCTCACTACGAGTTTCTCATCGACAATCGTTCCGACTAAATAATCATCCAAAAAATAGCTATAATCACTCTCGACGCTAAACCGCGACACTTTGGTAAGTTCCGCATCGAAAACCATAAAATCTTTTCCATTTTTTGCGACATAAAATTCACCATTCGCATGAATTTCAAGCGTCGCCGGAGCATTAGCCAAATCTACACTAGCAACCGATTCCAAATCTGACAATTTGGCACCTTCTGCCAAAAAATCACCTTTATATATCGTTACATTATTTCCTTCAGCTGCCATCAAATATCTCTTTCCAAGATACGTTCCCAAAACGAATTGAATATTTGTTTCCGGAGAAAAAGATGCCAGCACGGAATCTTCCGCACCATCTTGGAATACTATCAAATCCTTGCCGTTAGTAAGATACACCGTCTGATTATCATTGTAATAAAAAACCGCAATATTATTCGCAAGGATATTGGAGATAGTTTTTTCGCTAATCGTCATCGTTCGCAAGTTTCCATTTTCGACAGCTATTATCCTCTCGCCGTTATCGTTCATAAAATCTACCTGCGAAAAATTCATTCCAAAACTTTGCGAAATATTAACACTTTTTTCCAGCTTTTTTAGATACAGGACTATCCATTCTTTTTCGCCATTTTTCGATGTTTCTAGCAAGACTTTGTCACTGTTATTATTCCACTTCACGCTGATTAGTTGTCGCTGTTCCATAATCTGCGAAACATCAATCTTCGTTTCTTCTACATCGCCTCCCAACAAATCTAACAGAATCCATTCAGTATTAGAATCAATTCCATACAAAACCTTATCTCTATTCTTGTTAGCGGAAAAGAAAGAAATGTCAGAAGTGTATTCACGTATTTTTTCAGCTTCGCGATCCCAGAAGAATAATCTCGGATAGGTAATCTTCAGCAAAATTCCAGATTCAATACTGACTTCTTTCTCCCAGCTATCATATCCAACCTTCGTCAACCGCACACTATGATTGCCTGATGAAATCAGCCTGTTCAGCTCTGTCCGAATAGGTAAAATCTCATCATCTATTTCTACTACTGCCCCAGAAGGAAAAGAATTTAACTGTATTAGACCAGATTGGCTAAATTCGCCATTACGATCAACTTTATAGCCCATGGCAAAGAATAACAGAACCGTCACGATTGCAAAAACCGCAATCACCATGATGACTTCCGTGACTAGTAGTCTAATTGTCTGAATACGTTTTTTTCTTTCACGATCCATCTTTTGTATTATACCATAAAAGTTATCGAAAAAAGTTATTGCTTTTTATGTTGATTGTGGTTAAAATAAGAGTAACCAATTTTGTGGAGTGTATAGAAAGATGAAAAGGTTAAACATTACCGTTACGGAGAAAAAGAACGTACAAAAGAGAACTACTAGACCGATTTCTAGTGCTGCAACACATCGCACTCTACAACGTTCGACTACACTTTCTAGAAAATATGTGAAAAAACCAGTCTCGAAGATAAAAGTTACTGCTTACAATGAAAAACCTGCTCCGAAGACGACGTCGAAAGCAGCGGTGAAACCAGAAGTTCATTCGAACCAAGCCTCGAAACCAGAAAAAGTTGCACAGAAAAAACCAGTTGGGAAAAAGATTTTACCCATCCAGCCGAAAAAGAATGAAACCACATTCGAGTCTGCCCTGAAAAAGACAACGGCACCAAGAGAGCTGAAAAAATCAGAAAAGACTCTGAAGAAAAAACATCATAGTCATAGATTTTTGCTCGCGATCATCTGTTCAGCAGTGACTGTTGGTGCACTTGCTCTATTCGTCCACTTTAATATTCCGGACATTTCTATCAAGGTCGCAGCGATGCAAACTGGCATCGAAGCTTCCTATCCATCTTTTGTCCCACGCGGCTATTCACTGTCGAATGTTTCCTCGGAAAAAGACGGCCTCGTTACTATTTTCTTCACCAATTCTGATGGAGCCAGCTTCACCTTGACAGAAGAAAAATCTACCTGGGATAGCACGGCTCTATTAAACAACTATGTAAAAAAGACTTTCCCATCTGATTATAGTACGATGCGAGAACAAGGAATTACGATTTATACAAGAGGGGAAGATTCTGCCTGGGTTAATGGTGGTATCCTTTACAAAATTAGCTGCTCTGGCAGTGCTCTCACAAAAGAACAAATTAGAAACATTGCTACATCCATGTAAATCTTACTGGGTTATTCCTAGAATTATGGTATAATATCATTATGTCTAATTCTTTTAATGTTACTCGTTTTGCACCAAGTCCGACTGGTTATATCCATATTGGCAATGTTCGCAGTGCAATTTATCCTTATCTTATAGCGAAACAAACAAAACATGGCGTTTTTATTTTACGTATCGAAGATACAGATCGAACTCGTTATGTACCTGGAGCGACAGAATTAATAACAGAAACTCTGGCCTGGCTCGGATTAGATTGGGACGAGGGGATTGAAAAAGGTGGAGAACACGGTCCTTATTACCAGTCCGAAAGACGCGACATCTATCATGCCTATGCTAGAAAACTGATCGAGTCTGGCCGTGCCTATGCTGATAATACCTCTTCCGAGCAAATCGCCGAATATCGCAAACAGGATAATGCAGCGAAAGTACCATATCTTTATCGCAATCATCGTCCGACCGACACTCCAGCCTGGGAGCCAGGAATTCCACTTCGTTTCAAATCCGAGCCAAAAAACGTTTCTTGGCACGACGAGGTCATGGGTGATCTTTCAACTGGCCCAGAGGTAATGGATGATATTATCCTGATCAAGGCCGATGGTCTTCCGACTTATAATTTCGCTCATATTGTCGATGATTACGAGATGAAGGTTACCCACATCGTACGTGGAGTCGAGTATCTTTCTTCGATGCCAAATTATCTTGCTATTTACGAAGCACTCGGAATCGAACATCCAAAATTTATTTCTTTGCCGCATGTCCTTGCTCCCCAAGGAAATAAAAAGTTAAGCAAACGCGACGGAGCAAAATCGGTCGTCGATTACAAAGATGAGGGTGTTTTGCCAGAAGCGATGCTCAATTACCTCGCTTGTCTGGGCTGGAACGATGGAACTGAGGAAGAAATCTATAGTATGGAAGATCTGCTAAAAAAGTTCTCAGTCGATCGTATCCAAAACTCTGGTGCGAGATTTGATGAAACGAAATTAATGTGGCAAAACGGCCAATGGATTCGCAAAATCTTCGACGAAAAAGGCTGCGATGAATTGTATGATCGCACAGTTTCTCGAGATAATGCAGCGATAAAAAGCCATGCAGAAAACCCATCTCGCGATTCGCTGATTAACTTCTGGCCGAAAGCAGCTATGGATTATCCGGAATCTTATCGTAAAAAAGTTTTGACAATTATCTATGACCGTCTCAAAACTCTTTCTGATTTGCGTAGCTACACGAATTACTTCTTCGAAGACCCAGAAATTGATCTGGAGTTCTTGCAAGATAACAAGTTCATCAAAAAACTTTCCGAAACCGAACAAAGAGATTTATTGTCCCTAGCGATAGAAAAGCTGTCTGATATTCCAGCAGAGAATTGGAACGAAAAAACTCTCCAAGATACGCTGAATAGCCTCCTGGCCGAAACCGCCCAGAAGCCAGCTCAACTTTTCTCGCTCATTCGAATCGCGATTTCATACGCGAATTTCTCCCCAGCTTTACATCTTACAATGGCAGTACTTGGCAAAAATGTTACTCTAGCCAGATTAAATGCGACACGCTCGGCAATTGTTAATGACCTATAAAAACTGAAGTTTTGGAAGATTATTCTGCTTATGCTATAATAGACGCATGAGAGAAAAGAGTGAAAAAGAAGACGTCGTCGCCGAAGAAGTCATAATAGACAATGCCGACGAAAAATCAAGCGAAATAACAATCATCGAAGAAGAAAAAGAAAAAACAGGAACTACTCCCAAAGAGATAAAAACAGTAGAAAAGAAGGAGCATGTCCCATCTGATGATGAAGTTTATGACCCAAAACTAGAGCAAAAAAAGCAGAAGAAAAAGACTGAAAAAGAATTTAGCAAAGTCAAGTCCCATAAATCTTCCCAGGAACTTGAAAAAAGTAAGAAGAAGAAAAAAATCATCATCATTATCTTGATTATTTTACTCATTGCTGGTATTGCAGCAGCAGTATACTTCATATTCTTCTTCAACAAAAAACCGGAGGAAACTACCCCTGAGCCAGAACCAGTAGAGGTGGCACCGAGGTATTACAGCAAACTGACTGGGCTCCAGATAGAAAACGAGGGAGAAAACCTACTACCGACCTATTGTATCCAGATTCCAAATGGTGCTGATGGGGCTCGTCCACAGACTGGCCTAAACGAAGCCGGCGTCGTTTTCGAAGCGATTGCGGAAGCCGGAATCACACGTTTTGCAGCAATTTTCCAAAATCCGAAAACATCTGTAATCGGTCCGATTCGCTCGCTTCGTACCTATTATCTCGATTGGGATACTCCTTTTGATTGTACAATTGTCCACGCTGGTGGCTCTCTAGAAGCGGCTCAAGCCCTTGCCTCTGGCGGATATCGCGACCTGAACGAATCTTACTCCTATATGTGGCGTGATTATACAAGCTACTGGGCACCAAACAATCTGATGACCTCTCCGACCCTTTTGGCGAAATTCAATGAAGACAATGGATTTACATCCTCGAACCTCACCGCATTTCCTCGTCTTACCCCAGATGAGAACAAGCAAGTTTTGGGCGAAAATCGCAAAAATGCCGGTCTAGCCGAAGATCCTTCCGTCGATCAGAATTCTGACCTGCTCGGGGCTCACGCCCGCATACTTGGCAAGCGTCTCGGTCAGCGACTTTATCAGCGCGTCGTAATTGTCATAAGACGTGATCTGCGGCGAAGTCGGAGGCCAAGCGGTCTTAGGAAGACAACTCTGC
>JAZSPO010000022.1:0-2044 GCA_045537505.1 Candidatus Nanosyncoccus sp. | reverse complement strand
GCCATGTCGTTCTGTGAGCCAAGGAGTTGAAAGGCAGAGTTGTCTTCCTAAGACCGCTTGGCCTCCGACTTGTTGAAAATATGTTATAATATTTCACTTTAGAAAGTAGGGGAGGGAAGCAAGCTATCTAAATTGCTTCCTTTTCTTTCTTCATTCGCTCTATTAGTTCTTCTTTTTCTTGGATCAACTTCCTAGTTTCTTCCACTAAGTTTGCTGGGGCCTTGTCTACATAGTTTGGATTCATCATGCGAAGATTTAAGTTATCAAGTTCACGTCCGACAGCAAGGATTTTTTCATCTAGAGCTTTCGAGTATTTTGCAATTGCATCCTGGGAGACATCAAGATAGAGCTCATGATTCGGAATAGCTAATCTAAGACCTCTCGGCTGGCCTTCAGTCGGCATGACAGTAGGAACATGTGTTAATTGTTGGACGAGTAGGGAATTATCATCAACGAGGGAGTCATCGCCAAATAGCAATGGGACATCTGTCCTAGAAATGCCTTTATTAGCTTCTGAGAGGCCCTGTAAGGTG
Source organism: Candidatus Nanosyncoccus sp. (assembly GCA_045537505.1). Classification (GTDB taxonomy): domain Bacteria; phylum Patescibacteriota; class Saccharimonadia; order Saccharimonadales; family Saccharimonadaceae; genus Nanosyncoccus. The sequence continues at coordinate 1,511 of JAZSPO010000022.1, read as the reverse complement.
CTTCTTGTGTGTGAAACGACAACCATAAGCTTTTCGTAATTCTCGGCACTTATTGGGTCATATTTGAAGTCTGAAGGCCATTTTTGCGAAATTAGCAAACCAGTGGTCCAAGATAGGTTTTGCCAGATTGCTTCTGTGACAAACGGAGCAAAAGGATGAAGAATTATCAGTATAGACTCAAGTGTGGATTTCAGGAGGGCCGTGTTCTTAAAGATTTTTTCTGTCTCTATAAACCAATCTGCATATTTGTCCCACACCAGGGAATAAAGAGACTCAATTGCTTCGGAAAAACGATAATGTGCCATCTGGCTTTCCAATTGCCACTTTGCCTCATTTATCTCTCTGCAAATCCAGTCTTCGCCCATATTCTCGGTGGGTACCTCTGTATTGTCAGGGGAAGATGAGTCGAAATCAGCGTCTTTTTCTTCTGCTTCATCTACCATTAGCTGAATGAAACGGGCGACATTCCATAGTTTATTACAGAGATTTTTTCCAGAAACGACAGATTGTTCGGAGAAAGCTTGATTCATACCGGCAGAGCGTCCTCGTAAAATACCTAAACGAAACGCATCAGATCCATATTTTGCGACCATATCGAGTGGGTTGATCACATTGCCCTTGCTTTTGCTCATCTTTCTGCCATGTTCATCTAGCACCAAACCATGTAGATATACTTCTTTGAATGGGACCTCACCAGTGACATATAAGCCCATCATAATCATTCTCGCTACCCATGCAAAGAGGATGTCAGCACCTGTTTCCATGACATTGAGAGGATAATATGGATTGATCTCGCCATCTTCCCAATTCGTGCAAACAATTGGCCAGTGCGAGCTAGAGAACCAAGTATCAAATGTATCTTCGTCACGGACATATTTCACGCCGTGGACCTCTATTTCCGAGAGATTAGTTCTCGGATCGAAAATCCATTCGCCATCTTGTGTGGCATTTGAATCGTCTTCGGAAGAAGGTATTACATCACCACCGGCCAAAGGAGAAACTCTCCTGAACATTGGTATGGCAATACCCCAAGGAATTTGGCGGGAAATATTCCAATCTTTTAGTCCACCAAGGTAATTAATCAAAACTTTCTTCTTCGACTCTGGATAGAATTTTATTTCATTTGCTTCTAGATGATCGATGGCGGTTTTTGCCAATCTTTTGACGTCGATAAACCACTGTTCTTTCAGAGTCGGTTCTATCACTGTACCACACTTGTAACAGTGTGCGACAGAGTGGACAATTGGTTTTTCTCCTCTGAGCAGGCCGAGATTTTCTAGGTCTTTGAGGACTTTTTTGCGACATTCGGCGGTGGTCAAACCAGCATATTCTGGTCCACAGTTTTCCAACATCTTGCCATCATTGCCGATTACACGGATTCTAGGGAGATTATGTCTTTCCCCTACTTCATAATCGTCATAATCATGGGCAGGTGTAATCTTCACGGCACCTGTTCCATATTCTGGATCAGCATGCTCATCTGCAATCACAGGGATCTCTCTTTCTGTAAG
>JAZSPO010000087.1:0-6329 GCA_045537505.1 Candidatus Nanosyncoccus sp. | reverse complement strand
TTAGTTTTTCCTCTAACACTTCGAGTCTTTTTAGCTCTTCTGGCTTTTCGGATTCCGTATCATCTTCTTCGACGACCGGCTTTTTTGCGACACGAGGTTTCCTCGGCTCCTCTACCTCTGATATAGTGGTTTCCTCTGTCTGTCTCTCGACCAAACGAGTCTTTTTCTTCGCTGGTCTCTTGAAATCCAAAAATTGCCTACGGCGTGGTGTCGGACGAACTGGAGTGAGCTCTATTTCTTCTGTCTCTGTCGCTTCGACTTCTTTCGGTTCTTCGACAATGTCTTCTTCGACTGTTTCCACTGTCTCGGCCTTTTTGCTCTTGGAGGCGTTCAGAGGCCTTTTGTGCGTATTTGGAGTAAAATCCATAATACGCCCATGATTAGCCACAAAAGGCCTCAGAGTAGCATACTCGGGCTTTTTGGAGGCCTTTTTGGAAGACGCTTGTTCTTTTTTCGTCACCGATTCTGGCGTGGAGCCATTTTTTTCTGTCATGATTTAACTCTTTTAGCTATCTCTATTATATCATCGAACTGATCTGCAATCAACGAAGCTCCCCCTATTAACAAACCATTTACCCCTGGAATCGTCAAATACGCACCAGCATTCGACGGATTGACGCTCCCACCGAACAGGATTGCGACCTCCTCTGCTTCTTTCCCATAAGTCGAAGTTAGAAAATCTCTCATAATTTGCACGCTAGCTGCAATATCATCTGGGGAAGCCATTTTCGCTCCCTTTACACTCGAGATTGCCCAAACTGGCTCGTAAGCGATAATTACCTTTTTTATATCTTCTCTCGAAACATCAGCCAGGCCAGTTTCAATCTGATCTTTTAGGACATCAGCCGTCTCGCCGAACGCTCTTTCCGACTCCGTTTCTCCTACACACAAGATAGGCGTAATATTGTTCCTGAGGCAAGCAGCGACTTTCTCTCTGATCATCTTATCTGTTTCTCCGAAGACATAACGTCGTTCGGAATGACCGATAATACAATAATTCACGATTCCACGCAGCTGGGCTATGGCTGTTTCCCCTGTATATGCACCAAAATCCCTTCCCCAAACATTCTGGGCAGAAAGTTTCATCTTTTTCCGGTCAATTTGTAGGCTCAGTGGCTGCAATGCAATCGTAGATGGTGCGATCACGATTTCCAGGCCCTTTGCTGGCCTAATTCTCTTTAGAAGTTTATGAAGGTATAGCGATGATTCACCCACAGTGAAATTCATCTTCCAGTTGCCCACAATATAAGTTTTCATACTACTAATTGTAGCACAAAAACATAAGAATATGAATTACGTCCTAAATACACTTATTCGTGCCGCTAGAAGTCGTGATTTTACACTGTGCACTAGATTCTGCACCATTTTCATCTGTCAACACAATTTTCAATGTCCTACCTGTATTTCCTGCACTAGAGAGATCGTAATCCAACTCAAACTGGGTATTACTGACAGTGCCAGAATTATAAGCCGTGCCATCCTCGTAGAGAGTATAGGTCACATTTCCAGATGTCCCAAAGGCCATCACAGCCTGGAGTTTGGAGCCAGAACCATATAGCTGAATCGCCTCTGGTGCACTATACGAACAGTCGTCTTGCTCATCCTTGTTGTATGGCGAAGGTACACTATAGACTTCCCTTCTAGTAATCGGATCGACTGTCTTCGTTACTTCTATCTGGATCTTCTGGCTCTCTGGCGTACAAGAAGTTGCTAATTTATGAGTAAACTTGTTAAACGTCATCGTCTCTACAGTTACTCCAGAAGTCTTTGAATTATACCAGCTTGGCCAGATATCGCTCTGTCCATTAACTGTCAGGTTCTGGATACCTGCTGGACGCACAAACTGCTGATTCGCCGTCCACTTGCCCTCATTCGCATAGAGCTGAGTATGAACCGGACCCATATAATCGTTTATGACTCGTCTAACAATGGTGTTCGAGCTATCGCGAAGCGCTGCACCATCGTGGTTACCATTCCATACTGCCGTCGCGATGACTGGAGAATAGCTCACCATCCAAGAATCCTTCGCGACAGAGGCATTCGTGGTCGTCGTGGTACCTGTTTTCGCAGCTGTTACCACATTCGGTACGACGAAACCAAAGGCATAGGCCTGGCTGCCGAAGGTAATAGTACGAGCATTTGCATCAGACAAAATACTAGAAAGCATATAGGCGACCTGATCATCATAGACTCTTTCCCCAGCACTATCCGACCAGCTTTCTACGATATCGCCAGTCGAATTCTTTAGTTCTAGGACGTATGCCAGTTCCTTGTAAACTCCACCTCGGCCAATCGAAGCAAAGGCGTTCGCGTGTTCAACAGGGGTCACATTACAACCAGAACCGATTGCAATAGAAAGACCGCCAGACCAAGAATCATCAGCACAATAAGACTTATCACCTAGGCCCTGGGCGACCTTCAGGCTATTTTCTACGCCGTTAATATAGAGAGCCTTGACTGCTGGAATGTTCAGAGAACCAGCTAGAGCACGACGAATCGTCACATTTCCATACCAAGAGCCTGTGTAGTTTCGTAGTGCACAAGTTCCTGTATAACCAGCACAATAAATCGAGTCAATATTCTCATCTTTTAGAATGCTTCCAGGACCGTAATTTTGACCAGCACGCTGCATGAAGAGAGGTCCATAGTCGATAATCGGCTTCATCGAAGAACCTGGCTCCAGCTGCGAAGTCGCAGCATTGACTTCTCCATAGCCTGGGATAGTCCAGTCGACCGAGCCAACCATCGCAATCACTTGTGCTGTTTCGACATCGACAGAAGCAAGCGCGATATTATCGCTTCCATTTGCATACATTAACGCTGCGCCATTTGCAACAGCTTGTTCTGCCATCTGTTGTGCACGATAATCAAGTGTGGTTTTGATTGTGAAACCACCAGCACGCATCGTCTTGACTCCATATTTCTCCTCGAGCATATCTTTTACCTCGAGGACGAAATGTGGTGCTTTGATGTTATCGTATTGATTCGTTTCTGGGCGAATCGTATCCAGCACATTGACAGCCTTTGCCTCTTCCGCTTCTTCCTGAGTAATATAGCCTAGCTCTGCCATCACATCGAGCGTGTATTTTTGTCTCCAGAGCAATGCCTCGTGTCCATATTCGTTGTACGGATTGAGAACGGCTGGATTATTCGGAATCGCAGCTAGAAGAGCTGCTTCTGCCAAGGTCAAATCTTTTGCTGATTTGCCGAAATAAGTCTGTGCACCAGATTCTACCCCGTTACGGCGTCCACCATACGGCGACTCATTAAGATACATTGTAATAATCTGTTCCTTATCATACATTTTTTCTACTTCTATCGCGAGAATAGCCTCTTTAATTTTACGAGGAATTCCAGACAAGCCACGGTCTTTCGCCTCATCAGAGAAATACACTTGCTTAATCAACTGCTGTGTAAGAGTCGAGCCACCCTGGACACTCTTTCCGGAAAGTGTAGAAAAGGCAGCACGAATCAGAGACCAAAAATCTACACCATTGTGGCTATAGAAGTTTCTATCCTCGATTGCTACCGTCGCCTGACGCATATAGGTCGAGATCTGATCTCCCTCGACCACTAGACGATAATCTCCATCGCCTTTATCTTCCCAGAGAATCTCCCCATTTCTGTCTAGATAAGTGTTCACGGTCTCAGAGACTTTTAACTCATCAAGCTGAATAGCGTCTAGGTCTTTCTTGAAATAAAGGAACAGACCACCGATAATGATAATAATGATCAGAGCTGTCGCTGAAACAATTTTCAAGAGAGTCTTCAGGCCTCGCATCGAAAACCAGTACTTGAACACGCGTTTTGGATGGAGATGTGCGAAAAACCTTTTCACTGGATTCTTTGGCAAAGTTGCCAAATCCTCTGCACGTTTCCTAGCTTTCTTGTCTTTTTTCACCTTGCTACGATAAACGAGACTGGAATACTTGTTCATGCTCTTGTTTCCACGCCTGAACATACTCCTGCGTGGGGCTTTCCCAGTCGAAGTTTTCTTCACCATTTTCGGTGCTTTCGCAACCTTATCTAAATCATTTGATTTTCTCGCAGTATTTCTCATAAGCTCTTTCTATTATAGCACAACGGCAAATTTGTTTTTGCCTTTTTTCAAAATTGCCGGAGTATCTAATTTTTTGGTTTCATCTGTTATTTTGGCACCATTTACGGAAATAGCGCCAGATTTGATAAACTGTCTCGCTTCCTTTTTTGAAGAAGCTAAATTTGTCGCGACTAGATCTTCGGCCAGAGAAGCACCGATCGGCCTCGTCAGCAAGACCTTGGATGCCTGCTCGATATCTCTATCAGAGAACGTGATATCTTTTACAAATAATTTTTCAGATAACGCAATGACAGCCTCGGTCGCCTCTGTTCCGTGAACTACCTCTGTCACTCCCTTCGCTAACGCTTTCTGGGCGATGCGTTTGGACGGATCATTCTCATGCTCTTTTAGGATATCTTCGATGTATGATTTGTCATAGGTTGTGTAAATTTTCAAGAGATATTCCATCGCACTATCTGTCTGATTTAGCCAGAACTGATAGAAATCGAAAACAGAGGTATAGTTCGGAGATAATTCTGTTTCTCCTGCTTCTATCACAGCTCCTGGGCGTCTCGATGGCTCACTCGCCAGCCAAACCGCATTTCCTTCTGATTTGCCAAATTTTCTACCTGTCACAGGGTCAATTACCAGGGGAGTGGACCAGACATTCGCTTCTGCACCAGCCATTTTCCTAATCAGAGAAATACCAGAGGAACAGTTTCCATATTGATCTGCACCACATAATTGCAGAGTGATACCATATTTTTCATAAAGGTGATAAAAATCATACCCCTGTATCAGAGTGTAAGAAAACTCCGCATAAGAGATTCCGGAGCCGCCTTCTCCCATCCGAGATTGGATGAACTTACGGTCCATCAGCTGGGTCATAGAAAAGGCTTTTCCCACCGTACGCAAAAAGTCGATATAATTGATGTTTTTGAACCAATCATAGTTGTCTACCATGACGACTGGCTCTGTGACGTCACCAGAAGCGTTCTGGATTATTTTATCGATTTGGGCCCTGATACACTGCTTATTATGCTCGACCTCTTCTAGAGGCTTTAGATCACGTTCTTTGGTCTCTTTCGGATCGCCAATCTGGCCTGTCGCACCACCTACCAACAGATAAGGCTTATAGCCGTGTCGGACGAAACAAGCACACATCATCAGAGCTGCCAGATTTCCAATCGTCAGAGAATCAGCCGAAGGATCCGCCCCCCAATAAAAAGCCTTGTTTTCCATCTCATCTAGTAGTGCAGGATCTTTTATCGTAGTTTCTGCTTGAAAACCACGCCAAATTAACTCTTCTGATAATTTCATAGGATTATTATAACATAAAAAATGGTGTTATAATAGATTCGTAAAAAGTGGAGAAAATATGAAAAAAGTTTTAGCCTTCGATATAGACCAAACCTTAAATGTCGCCAAAACACCTATTACCGACGAAATCGCCGATCTTCTGATCCAGTGCTTGGATTTTTATGAAATATGTCCTATCTCTGGCCAAAAATTTGACCAATTTCTGATTCAAATCGTCAATCGTCTGCTCGATAGGGGTGTGAAGCCCACGCAACTAGAGCATCTACATCTTTTCGTGGCCCAAGGAACACAATATTACAAATATCATGCCACCTCTGATAATTACGACGAAAAGAGCTGGGAACAAGTTTACAACTATCCGTTAACCGATGAACAAGTGAAGAAAATAAGCGAAGCAATCGAAAAAGCAGCTAGAGAATTAGGTTTCTGGGAAGAAGACAAACTCCAGCCTGGCGATGAGATTATCGAAAACCGTCTTTCTCAAGTAACATTTTCTGCTCTTGGCCAAAAGGCTGGAACAGAGGAGAAATATGCTTGGGACCCAGATTGTAAAAAACGTGAAAAAATCGTCGCTCGCTGCAAGGAACTTGCCCCAGAATTTGATTACGAAATTGGTGGCACCACCTCTATTAATGCCATTACCCCTGGGATGAACAAAGAATTCGGCATGACACATCTATTAGACGAGCTAAAAGTCACGAAAGAGGAAATCCTCTATTTCGGCGATATGACCCAGCCTGGTGGTAATGACTACCCAGTTGTCCAGATGGGAATAGATACTATTACTGTTCGTAGCCACGAAGATACGGGCTATGCATTGCGTGGAATCCTCGGCGTAACAGAGTAGTTTTTTTCACTCTATACTCTAATTTTATTCTCCAACTGAGTTCACGGCAGCAAAAGGTGAATAAATCTAGTCGGTCTGTGCCGGAATTAGCAGTTCCGTACTCGACCGTAGATTTATTCACCT
>JAZSPO010000021.1:0-4218 GCA_045537505.1 Candidatus Nanosyncoccus sp. | reverse complement strand
GCTTCTATTCTCGATGGATTTGGGCTGATGGGAATTGAAAAAGTCGCTGGGCTGACAGAAAATCTGCTATTTATCTCCGGTTTGGCTGCTTTCTTTTTCCTGTTTGCTATGATTGATTGGAAGCAATCTCTCAGGAAAGATCGAGTCGGAAAAGGATGGCGTACCATGATCGCAGGTCTTCTCATCTCCGGTTTGGCAGGTTTTGTTACATGTATTATCTTGCCTTGTTTTGGCATATTTGTGCGTTGGGGAGGTCCGCTCATCGCTACCATTTCTATTATTCTATATTGTTATGCTTTTTTACGATATCGTATTGTTCCTGTCTCGAATAAAAATCTGAAATATTGGTCTAAAATACTTGCAATTTCTATCGCTCTAATGGCTTATATTGTCATTTTCTTCTTGATTTCAAAATATCTTTTCCACATTGATTCTTCCACTGAAATATTAGCTCTGAATCTCGTAATGGTGATCATACTCTTTCTAATTTTCCCAGTTCTGAATGAGGTAAATAGTGGGATTAATTCTCTTTCTTCTATGCGTGACGTGAATATGGAGTATATTATTAAACGACTGAATAGGATGTCGACCCAAAATGTGAAGATTGATGATTTGGCTGATTTTTTGGCAGATTATATGCATTTCCAGAATATTGTTTTCATTATCAACGGAAAAGTATATGCTTCCACTCCTTTGAAGTTGAAAAAAGATCAGTATGCACAAATCATGAAAATTAAAAGAGATGATAAGACGCTTTGGCAAAGAGTCGATGAGGATACATGGGAATTACTAAAAAGTGTCGATATCAGAGCAGTTGCCGAGCTGAGAGATGCGAAGGGCAAGCCGTTTGGTCAAATTCTAGTTGGAAAGCCGATTGGTAGAATCACGCTAGAAAAGGATGATTTGACACAATTAGAAAAAGTAATTAATATCGTAGCATCAGTAATTGATTCAAAGGAAAGGTTGAAAAAAAGGTAGTATATGTCCGCAGCAATGCTTCGTCAAACTAGGCTTACGATTTTACTTTCTTTGAATGCTGTTGCGATCTTGGTCGCTGGGATTATGATCGCTGGCTCGATTGGCCTCAGTGGGAATGGATTCAAAGTCGTCAACGAAAAAACTGATGAAGTTGAAGATGACACGATGGAAGTATCTCTGATTGATCCAGTTTCTGAAGTATTGGAAGCGATTGTTCAGACACCGACGGCCAGTACGGCGAAGAAGATTAATTATACAGGAAGCACCATGGGTGCAAGGACGTTTGATACTGGAACTGTATCTGGAAGTGAACTATGGAATGCAGAGGCCGTTACGATTTACCAAACAGCAGATATCGATCTCTGTATTAATGATTCTGTCCCAGATCCTGGAGAAATGTATTGGCAGACCAGCAACCCTGCGGTTATTAGAGGTTTTTATAGCGAAGCGAGGACGCGACTTGGCTATTCTACAGCTCGATGTAGATACCCAGCTATAGTCAGTCCAGGAACGACGGTTATAACTGCTGGTACGACAGATGGTACGAAAAGAGATACGATCACAGTTACAGTCGTTGCTCCGCCGGTCGAGCAGTGGAAATATGATGTTTTAAATCTTGTTAATGCTGAAAGAGCGAAGTATGGCCTCGCTGCTTTGAGCTGGGGCGATACTTGTGCTGCAGGAGCACAAACTCGTGCGACGGAAATTATGACAAAATATGACCACTCGAGACCGGACGGTAGCTCCTGGGAAACAGTCTGTCGTAATCCAGGCGGTGGTGTGGCCGGAGAAAACCTTGCAGCTGGTAATACTGCAGTCTCCCCAGAGACAGTGGTCCAGACTTGGATGAACTCAGAATCACACCGAGACAATATTCTATCTGACAAATTCACAAAGATGTCAGTCGGATTCGTATTCGATTCAAACTCACAGTACAAGACTTATTGGTCTCAGTTCTTCAGCACTTATTAATCTCTTTAATTATGATTGATATTTTTTGATACTGACCGCGAAGCCACCACCTGGAGCCATCCAGATATCTAGATAGTCTAGCCTACTTACTTTACGTTCTTCTATCGCTATTGCGAGTTGGTTTTCTCGATAGTGTGCATTGTCGCCATCTCGATATATTTCTGCTTGATAAACTGTATTTGGAGACAAGAAATCGAGATTAATTCTTATTCTATGCGCATCTTCATTCGTCACCCCTCCGATATACCAATCCTCGGAATCACGGCCTTGCCGAGCAACGACATAATATTGTCCGATCTGGCCCAGAAGAGGGATAGTTCTTTCCCATGACACCGGAACGTCATGAATGAACTTAAAAGCTCGCGGTTGGACTTCTTCATAGAATCTTGGACGATCAGCCGCCATTTGCATGCCAGAAAAAATCGTAACATAGTAGGCTAATTGCTTGGAGATAGTGGTCGCCATCCTCTTGACATTATTGGTTACATCAAAAATTCCGCTCGTATAGTCCATACCGCCAGAAAGCAGCCGAGTAAAAGGAAGAATCGTGGCGTGCGATGGGAAGAGAGCTCCGCCTTCGTATTCCTGTCCCCGAGCACCTTCTCGTGTCAGCAAATTCGGCCAGGTTCTTTCGATACCAGTTCCTTTTATTGGCTCATGTACATCGAGCATAATGTGGTATTTTGCTGCAAGTTCTAAAGCTCTTTGGTAATGAAGTACGCCGACTTGGGAATGATGATATTCCCTACGTCCCTGAATTGACATCCAGGCACCTGCGTAACCAGGTTTCACATAGCGGATGTCGTTTTCGGCATATTTTTTATAGGCTTCGTCGATCTGGTTTTCGTAATTATCAACGTAGCCGACGGTTTCGTGGTGGCCGATTAGCTCGATGCCATTTTCCCTAGCATATCTTGCGACTTCTGGTAAATCAAAATCTTTCGAAGGGTGTATGAAATCATTTTTTGGACCGTTTTGGAGCCAATCGCCATTCCAGCCATTATTCCACCCTTCTACCAGGAGTCCTTCAATTCCCAATCTTTTGCATGCGTCAATATATTCTTTGGTGTGCTTTGTTGTTGCCCCATGTCTTTCCCCTTCAGCCCATGTATATTCGCCGACATACATTGCCCACCAAATACCCATGAATTTGAGTGGTTTTACCCAGTCGAAGTCTTCTTTCGGCGGATCATTGAGATTTAGAATCATACGGTTCGTGGTCAGATCAATTGCTGTATCTGCAACCATGATTACTCTCCATGGAGTATTAAATGGCAATTCGACATAGGCTCTCGCTCCGTCAGAAAGTGGAGTAATGTCTGTAGTAAGTGCATTATTTTGGTTCAATTTCAAAGTCATCGATCCGTAATTGTATAATGCTGCTTCGTGCAAAGAGAGAAAATAGCCATTCGGTGTCTCGATTGTAAGTGGAGTGTGGACAGAATGTTGGAGTTCATAAACAGGACTTCTCTCGTAATTATATTCGTAGCGATCTGGCTGGAAGGCTGGAATATGCCAGGCATAGCTATTGAAATCGACATTGAACTCGGTGACTTCGTCGGCGACGACGAGACGCTGGAATTCTGGCTGTGGCGGAATTTCATACCTGAAAGCAACACCATCATTAAAAACTCGAAAACGCAAGGTGAAAAGACGCTTTTTCCCACCAGTTTCTGATAGATATAATGCAGTTTCATTATAATTGTTTCGTATATACTTATCTTCGCCCCATTTTGTTTCCCAGGTTTCATCCAAACTTTTGTTCATCGAACGAACCAGCATTAGCCCATTGTAAAGTGGCTCATCCCCACGCAAGATAATTCCGAGATGCGATTCGCGAACAATTATTTTTTCATTTTTTATGACAGAATAAGTGATTTGGCCTTTTTTCAATGTCAATTTACAAACAATTCGTCCATCTGGTGATTTTAATTCGCTATTATACTCAAGAAGTGGTTTTTTCAGATGAAACAACCAAGCGAAAAACTTTTTAAACATAACCTTAATATATCATAGATTGGCTTTTTATGCTATAATACTTCCATATGACACAACAGTATTCTTATCGGCCTTCTTCTCGTCCATCGTCCCGTTCTAGAAGCAAAGGTCCACGTTTTAGAAAAATATCTTTATTCATAGTTTTTTTCATCGCGATTATTCTCGTGGTAGTTTTGCTCTCGAAGATACTGAAGCGTGAAATTGTATTTACGCCAGGCACCCTTTCCCTTGGTGAAAGTTTGACTGAAAATGAAAAAATTAGAATTAATA
>JAZSPO010000080.1:0-4632 GCA_045537505.1 Candidatus Nanosyncoccus sp. | reverse complement strand
AGGCGGAAATTAAGCAAAAAAGTCCTTTACTTTTTTCAAATTTTTTGATAAAATATATTACGTAATTTATGGCTAGTCAAAAAGAAGTGATTGAACTCACAGGTAAAGTCGTGGAGGCTTTGCCTAATACTCAATTTCGAGTAGAACTTGAGAATGGTCATGTTATTATCGCCCATATGAGCGGAAAAATGCGTAAAAACTATATCCGTCTCGTACCGGGTGATAAGGTGAAAGTTGAATTAACTCCCTATGATCTCACGAAGGGGAGAATTAGTTTTCGCCTAAAAGATTAATAGCAAGCGTTGTGAAAATTACAACGATTTTGAGTTGCGATTCATCTTTTAAATTATCTAAAGTTACGAAGAGTGACTTAATTCTTTTGTAAACTGGATGATTTAAGTGATTTTGCGAAAAATTGTAAAAAATTTTTATAACGCATAATAAGGAAAGGATTTTGACACTTTATGAAGGTTCGTGCAAGTGTTAAAAAAATCTCCCCTGATGACATCATAGTTCGTCGTAAAGGTGTTCTACGTGTTATCAACAAGAAGAAACCTAAAAACAAGCAAAGGCAGGGTTAAGCATGGCAAGAATTGCAAGTGTTGTCATCCCTAACGAAAAACAGGTCTGGATTGCTTTGACCTATGTTTACGGTATCGGACGAACAACTTCAAAGGCCATCCTTGCGGAGGCTAAAATTGAGCCTACCACTCGGGTGAAAGATCTCACCGAGGCTGAGGAACAAAAAATTAACGATATTATTGCAAATAAGTATCGTGTAGAAGGTGATCTCAGGCGTTTGGTGACAAATAATATTAAGCGTATCAAGGATATCAATTCCTATAAAGGCCTTCGTCACAAGGCTAAATTACCAGTTAATGGACAGCGTACTCGTACGAATGCACGTACTCGTAAGGGTAAAGCTATCGCAGTTGGTGGTACGCAACCAAAGGCAGCAAGTAAGACATAGGAAGGAGTGTAGAAGATGGCAGAAGAAGAAATCAAGAAAACTGAAGCCGCTGTGGATGCTCCTGCAAATGATAGCAAAGAAGCTCCAAAAGCTGCTAGCAAAAAGACCAAAAAGAACAAAAGAGTTGTTACTTCTGGTCAGATGCATATACAAGCAACATTTAACAATACAATCATTAATTTTTCTGATAAGAATGGCGAGGTTCTTTCTTCGTCCTCTGCAGGTGCAAATGGTTTCAGAGGAAGTAAGAAAGGTACTGCATATGCAGCACAAATTGCGGCTGAGAAAGCAGCTGAAATCGCAAAGAAAGATTATGGCATGAACAGTGTCGATGTGTACGTCAAAGGTATCGGACTCGGACGAGACAGTGCAATTCGTGCTGTTTCTACGATTGGGATGAAGATTGATAGCATTACAGATCTTACACCGATTGCACACGGTGGTGTCCGTCCTAAGGGAGAAAGGAAACCGTAATGGCAAGAGACAAATCACCTATTGTTAAACAAAGTAGGCGTGAGGGTTTCGCTCTCGCACCTAAAGCACAAAAAGTAATGGCAAAAAAGACTGGTATTCCTGGTCAACATTCTGATATGCGAGTTCGAGGTGGTGGACTATATCTTACACAGTTACGTGAGAAACAGAAAGTTCGTCGCCTATACGGACTATTAGAAAAACAGTTTGCCAAGTTAATGAATGAAGCAACTCGTGCCGAGGGGCTTACTGGTGAAAATTTGCTCCAATTCCTTGAAAGAAGAGCAGATAACGCTGTTTATAGAGCTGGATTTGCGCTGACTCGTAGACAGGCTCGTCAACTAGTTTCACACGGTCATTTCATGCTCAATGGCAGAAGAATTGATATTCCATCAATTCGTTTAAATCCTGGTGATGTTTTGGAAGTACGTCCAAAATCCCAAAAATCTGAATATTTCAAGAATTTGAATCAGGTGATTGGAGCTGCTGGGCAGCCCACACTTTCCTGGATGAAGGCTGATGGGAAAAAGATGAAAATTGAAATAACCGGTTTGCCAAAGCGCGAAGAAGCAGAGGCGGGCATTAACGAACAATTAATCGTTGAGTATTACTCACGCTAAGGAGGAAGAACAATTTATGACAACTAAAGTTATTCACGAAGCAAACCTTGCAGAGGTGAATGATCTCGGTGAAAATTCAGCTGAGTTTGTCATTCGTCCATTGTACTATGGGTATGGCAACACTCTCGGAAATTCGCTTAGACGCGTTCTTCTCTCTAGTATAAAAGGTGCTGCAATTACATCATTTAGTATCGAAGGTTCAACCCACGAATATACTGCAATTCCAGGAATTCGCGAGGATGTCGTTGACATTATGTTGAATCTAAAGAATGTGCGTATCAAATCACATTCTGATGCTCCAGTAGAACTTTATCTAGAGATTAAGGGCTCTGAACAATCTGAAAAAGATGGAGATAAGAGAGTCACGGCTGGCGATATTAAACTCCCAGCAGAAGTCGAAATTGCCAATCCAAATCAGGTAATTTGCCACATAGATGATCCAAAATATGTCTTAAAGATGCATATGATTGTCGATACTGGCAGAGGATATCTTTCGATTGAGCAATCTGGTGAAGACAGAATCCGTTCTGATATGATCGCACTCGATGCAGTCTTTTCGCCAGTTCTTAGAGTTCGATACAAAGTTGAAAATACCCGTGTTGGACAAGATACAAACTTGCAACAGCTTACTCTAACAATTGATACCGATGGTACAATTACTCCACGAGAGGCATTTGAAGAAGCAGCTGCAATTCTTGTTAACCAATATACAGCACTCGCTGGTGGCACAGTGGTCGAAACCGCACCAGCTCCAGGTAATAATACCGAAGAAGAAGACACAGGACTAATGCTTCCAATTGAAGAACTTGGTCTATCCGCACGTACAGCTAACGCATTAATGAATAATGATATCAAGACTGTCCGCGACTTAGTAATGCTTTCAGATTCTGACTTGAAGGATCTAAAAGGATTCGGAGCAAAAGCATTAGACGAAGTCAAAGAAAAGATAACGGAGTTAAATATTTAATATGCATGCTCATGGATATAAAGGTCGAAAATTCGGCCGTGAGACAGATCAGAGAAGGGCACTGATACGTGGGCTAATGTGCGATCTGATTGCTCACCAATCAATTACTACAACAACAGCTAGAGCAAAAGAAATTCGTCGTTCCGTTGAAAAATTAGTCACAATTGCGAAAAAAGGTGGACTTGCGAATCGTCGTATCCTAGTTTCTCGTCTCAATAGTATTGAGGCAGCAGATTTATTGATGGATGTCATCGCACCACAAATCAAACGTGATTCTGGCTATCTTCGTATCGAAAATGCTGGTTATCGCAAAGGTGATAATACAGAACTATCAGAGATTTCTTTTGTCGATGATATCGAGATAAAGGAGGATAAGTAATGAAAACTTACTCACAAAAATCCTCTGAAATCAAGCGAGAATGGTATATTGTAGATGCTAGTGTAATGCCTCTTGGCAAATTAGCTGTCATTATCGCTGATAAACTGATGGGGAAGTCAAAAGTCACATATACACCTCATACTGATAACGGTGATTACGTCGTTGTGATTAATGCAAAAAATCTTAAAGTAACTGGAAATAAGCTAGATGACAAGATTTACTATCGTCATAGTGGTTTTCCAGGTGGACTGAAAGAGCTTTCACTCTCTGAAGTGCTCGAAAAAGACCCAGCTTATGTAATCCAAGAAGCTGTCAAAGGAATGTTGCCAAAAAACAAGTTGGCTACAGACCGAATGAAACGTCTACGTATCTTCGAGGGGGTGGAACATGCTCATACAGCACAAAATCCAAAGGAGATTAAATAATGGCAACAATGAACACCTATAATTATGGTCTTGGCCGTCGAAAAGCGGCTACGGCACGTGCTCGACTTTTCAAAGGTAAAGGTGAGATTACAATTAATGATAAACCAGCACTGGAATATCTTTCTGGTGATAAGTCAAAATTGGCAGAAATCACTGATCCATTGGCATTGACACAGAAGCAAAAAGATTATGATATCACAATTCGTGTTTCTGGTGGTGGACTAGCCGGCCAAGTAGATGCAATCAAATTAGCTATCTCGAAGGCTCTGACAACGGATGCTCCAGATCTTCGTCCGATTCTGAAGAAAGCTGGATTTGTCAAACGTGACCCACGCGAAAAAGAACGCAAGAAATACGGTCTCAGATCTGCTCGCAAAAAAGAACAGTTCTCCAAGCGTTAATTATCTTGCAAAACAAAACACCTCAGTTTTACAACAGAGGTGTTTTTTGATCATTCAATGTGGTGGACCTGATGAGAATCAAACTCACGACCTCACGAATGCGAATCGTGCGCTCTATCAACTGAGCTACAGGCCCATTTATGCTATTATAACATTTTTCGATAATTTTTGTTGTTTTACAAAGTATTTCTATTGACTAAATAACAAAAAAATAATATAATAAATATTGTAACCTGATGGTTTGTATCTTGAAAGGAGGTGAGCAATGAGATTTAATCCCAAAACTCACGACATTTGATAATCTCTTTATAAGTCTTGCGAGCCGTGTCACCGAGGATTTCGATGATGTATGGGTGTGATAGTATGCCTGTTACATCGACGTGATAGAATGTGCAGTTT
>JAZSPO010000002.1:0-7673 GCA_045537505.1 Candidatus Nanosyncoccus sp. | reverse complement strand
CAGGTTAGAATCCTCACGGTTAACGACCAGGTAATGGATTATGTTGGAGATATCAAGAATATTCTAAACGAGGTCGTTTTGGATGAGCCAATTGATAGGAATAATCTTAGATACTCTGTGGATGACTCTGATGAATCGCTTGGGAAGAAGATTAAACGTGCTACGGCGATGAAGATACCTTGCATCATGATTGTTGGACCAAAGGATGCCGAAGAAAAACAAGTTAGTATCCGTGTCCATGACGAAAAAGAAGAAAAAGGTGTAAAAGAAGAAAAGATTAGCCTATCGAACCTCAAAAATTATCTAAAGAAATTATGAATAAAAGATATGAAGGACCAGTTATAGTCATTGTTGGTCCGACAGGATCAGGGAAGACCGGAGTATCAATCGAGATTGCAAAAAAACTAAAGGACTTTGAGCCGTTTTCTAGTTTGGATGGGCCGGCAGCAGAGATAATTTCGGCTGATTCACGAGCGATTTATCGTCATATGGATATTGGCACGGCTAAACCACTGCCAGAAGAGCAGGATGGTATTCCACACCATGGGATAGATTTAGTAGATCCAGGCGAAAGATTCACAGTAGCAGACTGGAAGGCTTATGCTGAACAAAAAATTGCCGAAATTCGAGCAAAAGGCAGAGTGCCAATGGTGGTAGGGGGGACTGGATTATACGTAGATGCACTGGTTTACGACTACCATTTTATCGGTAAAACAGGGGAAAAAGTAGAAAATGAAATCAGTGCGAAAGCTGAACAAAAAATGTGTTCAGATCGTCAAGAAATGTTATCCGAATACAAAATTTTTGGTATAAAATGGCAGTCGGAAAAATTGAGAGCCAGACTTATGGAAAGAGTGAATAAATTATTTGTTCAAGATTTGTATGATGAGACTGAATTTTTGGTAAAAAATTATGGCTGGAACAACCAAGCTATGAAAAGTAATATTTATCAGTTCGCTTGGAAGTATCTCCATGGTGATGTTTCTCTCGATAAAGCAAAAAACCTGGCTTTTTTGGACGATTGGCACCTTGCAAAAAGACAATTGACCTGGTTCAAAAGAAATAAAAATATTTTATGGCTTCCACTTGAAAAAGTGTCCGAAACCGTGCTAAAATGTATACAGAATGGTTAAAGAAAATGCAACTCCACTAGAAAAATTATTTGGTTCGAAGACCAGGACCAAACTACTCGCTCTTTTCTTTGAAAATACAGACAAGTCCTTCTATGTGAGGGAGATTACTCGAGTAATTGAAGAACAAATCAACTCGGTGCGTAGGGAATTGATCAATCTCGAGAGTATCGGTATTATAAAAAACGAAACATTCGATAATAAGGTTTATTATTCAGCCAATTTGAAACATCCTTTTAGCCACGCCTTATCGGAGATTTTCTCTTCCAAAAATTTCGAGGCGAAGGGAAGTAGCATCGGACGAGACGCATGGGAAGAATATGTGAAACCTGTGAGAAATTACCTTTCTGGTCTGATCGTGACGAATCGTATCCCTGGTGAGGAAGGGATCGATATGCTTATTATCGGTGATGATAAGACGAAGAAACTGACCCATTGGGCAGAGATTATTGAAAAACGAATGGGGAAGCCTTTGAACTATGTAATTATGAGTTCTGATGACTTCACTTATCGAAAAAGTGTCCATGATCGCTTCCTGAACGAGCTGAGAGAAATGAACATCACGAAGATTTATGACCCAGAGAAAATTATTAACGACTCACATAAATAACAGATATAGAAAATAGATTAGAAAAGGAGGACGAATGTTTGAGATTGAAAGCAAAAAACCAGAAGAAATCACGATTACTACGAAGAAAAAGGCAGTTACCATCAATGTCGCACAATTCTTTGTCGATGCTGGACTAGAGGTAGGTCCGATTAGTGGGCCAGGTGAGTACGAGATTGGTGATGTCGCAATCCGTGCTATTGCGACGCCAGTCAAGGGTTCTTCCTCGGAGGATGGAGCGGATGGTAAAGTAGATGGAAAAAGACCTGAGTTGTCTGGAAAAACTATTTACGATGTTGAAGTAGGAGGTGTCCATATCGGTATTATAGGTGATATCGAAGAAGGATTGGATGATCTTGGGATGTCTGATATCCTCTGTACATCATCTGTTCGTGCGATTCGAGAAATTGAGCCAAAAATGGTGGTTGCTACTGGTAATATTGATGGGATGGTCTCTGAGCTGAAGTTAACAGCCCGTACAGAGAAGAAACTGAAAATAAAAAATGCTGACTCGCTTCCTTTGTCTCTGGAAGTTGTAGCATTGAATTAATAAACTTTTTGGAGGAAAAATGATAGATGTAGGTGCACTTCTAATAGTACTTGTCATTATTCTTATCTCTATTATCCTCCACGAATTAGCCCACGGTGTAGTTGCATACTTGTTAGGTGATACGACGGCAAAAGATGAGGGAAGATTGACCCTTAATCCCATCAAGCATATCGATCCAGTTATTTCTATTTTGGTTCCGCTTATGATGTTTTTGCTCGGCGGTCCAGTTTTCGGTGGGGCAAAACCAGTGCCAGTCGATTCCAGGAAGCTAAAGGGGGGTGCTTGGGGAATGGCACTTGTAGCAATTGCTGGACCTCTGACCAATTTATTGTTGGCTTTTATCTCTTTTCTGATTGGGCACCTCGGTGGCGGATTGTATGATAATGGATTTTTCGGTCTCGTTCTAAGGCAGATGGTCGTCACGAATATCGGATTTTTCGTGTTTAATATTATACCTATCCCACCGCTAGATGGCTCAAGAGTTCTTTATGCGATTGCTCCGGATGAGATTAGAGAACTAATGGAGCGCATAGAGAAAACAGCTGGGGTGTGGCTAGTATTCCTGTTAATAATAATCTTTGGCTCCGCACTATCTTCTTTCTTATCGAATGCAATTACAGAAATATACAAGTTCTTTTTCTTTTTGGTCGGTGCCTAGTAGAAAAGTGTTTTGACATTAGACTCCGGCTCTTGCTATAATGTAATTAGCCCTAGTGATAATATGATTTTCCTGAATAATCATACTTTAGGGATTTCGAGGCATTGTTTCCGTGGAAACGTGCAAGAGAATTTACCCACCTTGTAATTACCACAGGGGAAACGAAGGTCCTAGGGCTGTTCTAAATCCAGAGGGGAATGTAGATTTAGTACAACTGTAGAAATAAAAATAAAAAAGGGTGGCATGAAGCAACGTATCAGAGTAGTCGGAATTGTCAGGAATGAAGATAAGTTTTTGCTTCTCAAAAAAACGATTGGCAGATCAGAAGAATTGCCGACCTGGGAGCTTCCCACAGGGAAGATTAAATTTGGCGAACAGCCAGAAGAGGCCCTGACCAGAAGTTTCTATGAATATTTAGGTATTGAGTTATCTCAAATATCTTTACTAGATGTCATAACCTTTGTTAATATTTCTGGAAGCTCACAACTTGGTAATCTTTATATTATCTATGAGGTAAAAATCCCAGATGCCGTCAAACTGATGCCAGCAGATCGCTACACGGCTTTTAAATATCTCAAGACTGAAGAAATGGTGGCACTGAAGCTCGATGATGCTGCAATTTCTGTTTTGGAAATTCTTGACGGAAGGATAAATAGCAGAGGAGAATCTTCTATTATTAGTAAGATTAACTCTGAGGTTTCCAATTCCGAACAGGGAAAGAATGCTCTCAATGGTGCGACGATTTATGTCGATGGTGGTAGCAAAGGAAACCCAGGTCCTTCGGCGATCGGCTATTATATTATTGGGGAAGATGGGAAAGAACTGAAAAGGGGTGGAGATTTCATCGGTTTTGCGACCTCTAGAGTAGCAGAGTATTATGCTATGAAAGAAGGAATTTTGCAGGCGATTGAACTCGGACTAAAGAAAGCTCGTTTCGTTAGCGATAATCTAATGATGGTTAACCAACTTAGAGGGATTTATCAGGTTAAAAATCAAGATTTATTACCGATCTATCTCGATATCAAAGAGCTTTTGAAAAAAATTGATACAGTCTCTTTCGTCCATGTTAAAAGAGAGCAAAACCAAGAGGCGGACCTTGAGGCAAACAAGGCACTGATGGGTCATTTCTCGAGGAAAGAAAAGCTTTAATTGCCCAGATATGATATAATGGTGATAGCTCGAAAGATGATCGCTGTTTTTACAGAGGAAAGTCCGGGCAGCACAGAGTACGATAGTCGCTAACGGCGACCGTTCGTGAGAATAGGGATAGTACCACAGAAACAAGACTTCCTTTGGTTTCCAGAGGTAAAGATGAAAAGAGTGGGGTAAGAGCCCACAGCGATGTATAGTGATATATATCGGAGGCAAACCCTATCGGCTGCAAGGAGTGCTAGATACTCTTACTCGGAGATGCACGCTCACCGCTTGAGTTCTGAAGCAATTCAGAAACTAGATAGATGATCATCGCCTCTTATGAGGTACAGAACCCGGCTTATTGAGAGCTTTAAAGTATGAAGTACAATGAAAAAATCAGGCACAAGTCCTGATTTTTTCATTAGATATCGTGTAACTATTTAATCAAGCCTTTTTTCTTCAAAGTGCGAAGTGTGCTCGTAGCGACATTAACACGAACTTTGCGTCCATCAACGACTAAAGTCCTTTTCTGAACGTTTGGCTTGAACACCTTGCGAGTCTTTCTCTGGGAGAAAGATACGTTGTGACCATACATTTTTCCTTTTCCAGAAATTTCACAAACTGCCATCTTAGTTCTCCTTTACTGTGTTAACTATAGTCTTGAAAGCCTCAGGTTGGTTGACAGCAAGATCAGCAAGTATCTTACGATCAATATTGATGTTTTTTGCTTTCATACCAGCGATGAGCCTAGAATAACTAATACCTTGCTCTCTGGAAGCATTATTGATGCGTGTAATCCAGATAGCACGAAGATCGCGTTTCTTATTGCGACGATCACGGTAAGCATAGCGAAGGGACTTGATAACACCCTGTTTTGCTAATCTAAAGCTGCGGGTGCGATAATGCTGCATCCCACGAGCTTGGTCTAAAATCTTCTTATGTTTTGCGTGTGCAGGTACGCCTCTTTTAACTCTCATCTTATACTCCTAACGCAGTCTTAATGTTTTTTGCAATTTTGCCATCAATCGTGGCTGATGTCTTCATATTGCGTTTTCGAGCCTTCGACTTTTTGGCTAGAATGTGGTTCTTGTATGCACGTTCACGAACGAGCTTGCCAGAACCAGTGATCTTGATACGTTTGGCTGTACCTTTATGCGTTTTTAACTTTGGCATAAATACTCCTTTAGTTTAATGTTGTGATAGGGAAAGAACATATCCAGAGCCGTGGAAGTCTAAAGTTACTTCTTCCGAACCCCAATGGATAAATTACGTCCAGCAAAGTTCGCCTTTCCATCAGATGTGGCAATATCGCTAATTTCCCCAAGAACTCTATCTAGAAGTTCCTGACCGATTTCTTTGTGTGCCATTTCGCGGCCACGAAAGATAATCATGATTTTCACGCGATCGCCATCTTCGATGAATCCTCGAATTTTGCGGATTTTAATATTAAGGTCGTTGTCGCTTATTTTCAAACCAATCTTCATCTGTTTTAGTTCGGATTGTTTTTCGCGAGCTTTTTTACGATTTTTGGCTTGTTCCTTCATCTTTTGATACTGGAACTTACCCCAGTCGATCACCTTCACTACCGGAGGATTAGCATTCGGCGAAATCTCAACGAGATCAACACCTTGCTCCTTCGCCAGAAGCTGTGCTTCACGACTGCTCATAATGCCGAGCTGATCCCCATTTGAACTGATTACACGAACTTTTTCATAGCGAATTTCTTCGTTAATACGAGTACGCGAATTATTATTAATTATAGGGATCCTTTCTCTTAACCTTAATCTTTCTCATTATACCAAATATAATAGATTATTACAAGAGGATTTAGGAGTAAAATCAGTATTTTTGTCTCAGAGCCAAAGCTTCTGAGATATGAGCACTCCTTATACTGTTTGCTCCATCCAAATCTGCGATTGTCTGGGCAACTTTTATGACCTTGAAATAACTCCTAGCAGAAAGGTTTAATTTTTTCGTGGCCGTGTCGAGTAGCTCCTTGGCAGAGGGATTAATTTCGATAAATTTACTGATTTGGCTAGAGGATAGGGAAGCATTGGAGATGGAAGGATCGCCATATCTTTTGGCTTGGATAGCTACAGCTGTTTCGACGGAATTTTTGATAGCGTCATCTTCTGAAGAACTGTTTTTCTGATCAAGGAGAGTCGATGGATCGATGCGATTGACATTAATAAAAATATCGATACGATCGAGCAAAGGCCCAGAGAGTTTTTTCTGATAATGCTGTATTTGCCATTCTGTACAAGTGCATTCATGGGAAGGGTCATTCAGATACCCACATGGACAATGGTTCATCGTCGCAATCAGCATAAAATTAGCCGGATAAGAGATTTTCATGTCTGATCGGGAAATAGATACTTGATGATCTTCTAGGGGTTGTCGCAGTGCCTCGAGGATACACCTAGGGTATTCCAGTAATTCGTCTAAAAAGAGGACGCCATGGTGTGCCAAAGATATTTCGCCAGGTATGGCCTTCGTTCCACCACCAATCATAGAAGGAAGAGTACAAGTATGGTGGGGGCTTCGAAACGGCCGACTTGTCATGACTGCAGAGGTCGCGTCGATAATCGATCTAATTTTTGCCACGTCTATTATTTCCTGAGGGGAAAGGGGTGGCAAGAGACCGAGTGCAGCTTTTGATAGGATTGTCTTGCCAGTTCCAGGCGGTCCAGAGAGTAGGATATTGTGCCTGCCAGCTACGGCTATAGTTAGAGCTCTTTTTGCAAAATCCTGGCCTTTGATAGAACAGAAGAGGACAGCGTCTTTCGTAGCTGTTTCTGTATTTTTTACAACATTTGGAATAGCGATATCGACTTGATGTTTCAGATATAGATACAATTGTTCAAGGGTCGTCACAGGGATGATCTTGATTCCAGTAATTAGAGACGCTTGAGCGTAATTTTTGCAGGGGATAAAAAGCTGTTCGAATCCGACTTGGCTTGCTTTTTCGACAATGTTTATAATACCTTTCACTGGACGAATTTCTCCGTCGAGGGACAACTCCCCAATGAAGGCCGCATTAGGTATATCTTGGGCTAATAGCTGTTTGGTAATGAGAAGGATATTAATTGCAAGAGAGAGATCGAGCTGCGTTCCATCTTTTTCCAGGTCAGCTGGTGCCAAATTAATCGTAAGCTTCTGGTCAGGGAATAAAAAGCCAGATGACTTGATGGCTGATTTCACACGCTCTCGTGCCTCACAGATAGTTCTAGCGGCCATTCCAACGATATTGAAAGCTGGCAGCCCATTCGTCTGCGTCCCCTCGACCTCAACGACTGATCCAGAGTAGCCAGAAGGGATAATAGAATATGTTTTTGCTATCATGTTTTCAGACTAGCATTTGCCAAATAATAGTGAAAGCATAAGTGCAATAAAATGTTGTAAAAAATAATGAAAAGGGGTATAATAAGAGTAGTTGGGGCTGACAAAGCTTAGACGGATTATTAACAGATACCAAGCGTGACGATTTGTACCGTAAGTACAGAATAAGTGAAAAAAAATCACAAGCAAAGCATGTAGCATACATGCCTGCTTTTGCCTAATTATAATTCAGGCTGATCCTACTGTGAGTTTCCA